>CAMQUV010000119.1 GCA_947037995.1 uncultured Rikenellaceae bacterium | reverse complement strand
CTAGCACTATTTTTGAGGTCGTTATATATTCTCTCGGGCGAATTTGGCTCCGTGAGTGTTTCGACCGGCGCTTGCGCAAACGTGCAGGGCATTATAAATAATGCCGTAAGTATAGAGATTATGAAAATATATCGGTTCATTTTGTAAATATAGTAGAAAAATTGTTTATTTCCAACTTTGCATCAAGAAAATGTGAATCAGTCCGAATAACTCGAGCCTACCAAATAGCATAACAACCGAAAGAATAAATTTTGCTCCCGATGGTAAAAAGTCCATATTGGCAAGGTTTCCGACCTCTCCGAATCCAGGCCCAACGTTCCCCAATGCCGCTACCGACGCCGAAAATGAAGAGAGCAGGTCGATGTTGTAAAGTGAGAGTGCAAGGGTTGAAACAAACAGCGTTATGACATAGAATGCAATTAATAATACTGCCGAGTTGACGGTGTCGTCTTCTTGCGCTACGTTGTTGAGTTTTAGGCGAATAATTGCATTTGGGTGTTGAATTTTAAGAATACGCGCCCTAATCGCTTTGAGTAAAAGTATTACTCGGTCAACTTTTATTCCGCCTGAAGTCGAGCCAGCCATAGCGCATTGAGCCGCTAGGAATAGTAGTATGAGCACACTGAATCCCGGCCACCACGCCGCGTCAATCGAAGCAAATCCCGTAGTTGTGGAGTACGAAACGACTTGAAAAGAGGCATATCTAATGCATTGCGCAAATGTTGCGTAGAAGTGATTATTATAGAGGTTCCAAGCCACAAGAAACGACGCAACGACCATACCAAGGACGAAGAATCTCCACGTTTCGCTTCGGAACATATTGTTTCTTTTCCGAGCAAAAGTCGCATAAATCATACCGAGGTGTGTTCCTGCCAGCACCATAAAAATTATGATAATTATCTCGATTAACGGGCTATCCCAATACCCTATCGAAAGGTTTTTGGTTGAGAATCCTCCCGTTGCGATAGTTGAAAACGAGTGGGTAATCGCATCAAAAAAGTTCATCCCTGCCAACTTCAGCATCAATGATTCCGCCACGGTCAATCCGATATATGCTATAAGTATAACGCGGATAAGTTTTTTACTATTATATCTAAAGTTATCCTTAGCAATACTAGATATTTCAACATTTGAGAGTGTCATTTTGGCTTTCCCGATAGATGGCAAAACGACAAGAGCGAATAACACCACTCCTACGCCGCCAATCCAGTGCGTTGAGGCTCTCCAAAAGAGCAATCCGTGCGGCAGGGCTTCGACATCTTTAAGTATTGTAGCCCCCGTTGTAGTATATCCTGAGGTGCTTTCGTAGAGTGCATTGATTGCGGAAAACTCGCCTCCCCACATAATATAGGGTAACGTACCGACCAGGCAGGATAGAATCCACGATGCAATAACAATTGTGTAGCCCTCTTTGGCGACAATATTTTTTTCTTTCGGGACGAAAATCATCGGAAAAGTTCCAATAATAGTTGTGATAAGGAAGCTAAGGAGCAGCGGAAAAACGCTGGTATCAAAGCCATAAATCATAGCAACTACGGCAGAAATGAGCATAAAAGCCGCATTAAGCAGTAGCACCATACCAACGTATCGTATAATTGTAGCGACTTTCATCAGTTAGGAATTTTGCTTACGGTTAATTTCGATAAGATTCGCAATATTTTCGCTAAGAAGCTTCAGCTCATCTTGTGCATCGAGGGTGACTTTATAAGGTACTTTGAGAGTGATTGCTCTTTTGAGTTCGGAGTGAATTTTGAGCACCGGTGATATAAAGAAATTGTTGAGTAGGAAGAAGAACAAGAGCATAAGTAGCGCCCCTGCCGCAAGTGAAATAATGCCAATCATCGAGGCTCTATAAGCGTTTTCGTGTAGTTCTTGTGTTTGATTGATAACGCTGTTTTGCGTTTGCACGAGAAGCTCTTTAATCGCCGAGGTTAGGTTATAGTAAGTCGTTTTATAGATGTCAGAGAACCATTCGAGGGTGATAACTGGCGGTCTATTATTAACAACTTCGTTATAGTTTTTATAGGTTTTAACAATTCCTGCGACAGCCTCTTTTGTTGATAGTTTAGAGGACACACGGGACAAAGACTTTTTGAAATCGTGCGATTCGGCGGTGAAGATTGAGTCGTAGACACCCGATTTGTCGCTAATACTCATAAGCAAAGCTGTGTTTTGATTTTGAATTGCATCGAGCATATTTGCACTATTTTCGACACTCTTGCGACTGTCGGTCATAATGGAGTAAGTACTTGAGTTAAAGCGGATAAGCTCGAGCGAGGAGATGATTCCAGAGAGGAATAAAAGTGTTCCTATGGATATGAATCCTATTATAATTTTGCGTTTAATTCCCATTTAGGAGTGGTGTGAAGTAATATTTTCCGAAAAATGTTAAATACAAAGATAGTTTAATTTTTCTATTCGAAGTGTAAAACCTAAGAAAATCTCTAGCTGCTCTTTTGTAATTGGTATGGGTTTATCAGTGATAACTATCACATTGTCAGGATTGTAGGGCACTGAAATTAATTGATTTGTATTGATTGTAGTAAACGGCAAAACGGGGTCAATAAAACTCGCGAGCATCGAGGGATTAAAACGAGGTTTACGAACATTGAGAAACGACGACATATCAGTAAAACCCCAACCAGGGCACGAGTTATCGACAAATTCAGAGGTAAAATCGAAGTTCCTTTGGTCACCTACTATACTATAGTCATCCATTTTCGGACGAAAAGTCTTCATATCAAAACCTCGCCCAGATTTAACTGTATCGGGTGCAGAAGCCTGCAACATATCAATAATTACGAGCGTTCGGGCCATATAGGGGGCTCGCGTGGTGAGAATCTCACTACCGAAACTTTGACCACCATCATTGTGTGCAACTACTTTATAGTGAGTGAGTTTACGTGAATTATGGGGCAGAATAAATTTCGTATCGGTAGTCTGCGAAATGGTGTGCCAGGTTCGAGTGTCACTAGATGTGAGAATCGTGTAATAATCAGGTATGGCAGTGGGTTCGAGAGGGTCGGTGGTTGGTGTCCAATTGAGCGAGATATGGGAACTGTCTTTTGCAAAATAGAGTTTACGAACGGGCAGGGGTTGGATTTGGTATGGTGTACCGTAATATGTTGACATAAAGCGCACTACCCCTTTATATGTTGCCCGTGCGATGTCGAATCGAAACTGAGGGTCGAGTCCGAATTTCATATCAGAGAGGTTTTGGTGCGAGAATAATTCGAGGATAAGCGAGGGCACATCGGGTCGCGAGACCTCAGCATATTGGCGGTCATACATAGATTTGCGTGCCCACGTTGGGCAGTATTTCTTTTGAATATCGTCTGTAAGCTGTGTCAGTACGATATCGGCAAAATCGCGTGAAGCAAACTTTGATTTTTTATTTTCGTATTTATCCTTGCCATTATCTGTATAATTAATTGTTAGCGAGCCAAAGCTAGGCTCTTCAATTCCGGCGTTGGTATGTACTGCGAGGCTGAGGTCAATTGGTATATCCCATTGATGTTTCAGGTGGTTGACCCAAAATCCACGTGATTTGAAATCGTCCATATAGTCCGATACTTTTTCATTTTCTTCGTCAAGTTTGTAGACTGACGGTGGGAGTCCATTGTATTGAATATTGTAACGAGCCCCTTCAATCCATTTTGGCATACCGCTAATTTTCCCAATTCGCTCTGTATTGCCCATACCCGCGCCAATTCTGATTGCGTCGGTAGTAAAGTTTCCGGCAGAGGTAACTGTCAATGTAACAGTGTCTTGCAATGGAATTTTATCGAGCATAATCCAGCCTCCACCTATTTTTTGGTTAACTGCAAACCGAAATGTTTTGGACGAAGAGGTAACGGTATAAAGTACTGAATCTGAGTTATTTGGCAAAGATTTATAGCTAATATAGACTGCGCTATGTGTTGGCTGGGGTAAATGGAATTTGTAGGTTGCAACGGCATTTGGTTCGCAGGCTGCGTAAGTCCCTAGTTCAAAGGGATTTATCGTATCTTTTATAATCGCGATTTGTTTGAATCCACCTTGAACAGTATTTGCGGGTTTGGAGAATTTAGCATCGGTATTATCTTGGATTATTTCAAGTCTAGTGGTGTCTCTCTCGCGCGGTGAAAACGTCAAAGCGCCAGCATTTTCGAGCATTGGAGCGAGGTAATTTTCGACAATAAAGTGGCTGTGAATGTCCTCAATAGTTCCAAAAAGAGCTGGGCGTTGAAATCTCCACGTTGTATCGACCATATCGAGGTGATAACCGTGTGATGAGAAGAGTGAAATATGTCTATTTTGGAGCCCTTTGGTGTATGTATGAGCATCGAGGTTCCGCACTAGGGGTGTTGACTTAGAGGGTATTACAGTTCTAGCTCGGTCTTTGGCGATACGTTTGCGATAATAGTTTGGTATGTATCTTTCGATGGGTATATCTTTAAAAAATATTCCAACGGCAGCCGATTTATACTTCTCGCCAAGGGTTTCGCGCACTAGGTTTTCCCAGTTTTTGCATAGCTCCTCACGTATTGCAATGTGCACGATAGTTGCGTTAAAATAGAGGTTAACACGTCCCTCTGAGCAGGCTACTCGCTGCAATCTAACGGGAAATTGGCTCTGCATAAGGTAGGGTTCGAAGATTTCAGGAGTGATAGTGAGTTTCTCAAAAACAGCACGTTCCGCAGCGCGTAATTCGCTGCCTGACAACCCCTTGTGCACCTGC
>CAMQUV010000118.1 GCA_947037995.1 uncultured Rikenellaceae bacterium | reverse complement strand
GTTTATATATCTCGCTAATATTGAAATATAGTCCTTTATCTTTTTTGATAGGCATATTTGATATTTGCAGAAAAACAACCGAAGAGCTAGCAATCATTGAGCGCGTGGCTATAAGCCCGATGAAGGCTGTATAGTCCTCAGGCGTGTCGTTCATAATGACGTATAGCGGTGTTTTTTCGGTTTTGCCATCGCCGCTATTTTTGATAGTGTTGATGAGCATATTAATTTTAAACATAAGTTTCTCGGCCTCGAGTTTTTTGCCCTGCGAAGAGAGCGTAAAGGCTAGGACGTTGATGTCGCGAATGCTAAATGGGTGTAGCTCAAGTACTTGTCTGGCATAGTATTCGGCTGTTTTCATATTTTGTTTAGACGGGTCACTTCTGCGCGAAAGTATTGATTCGAGCGAATCGGTATATGGCGATGGCAGTAGTGGTTTGTAGTCTTTGGTTTCGGGAAAACCGTAGTAAAGATACTCATACTCTTTGGCGTTAAGCGTAGTGTCGTCAGCTTTGTAGCGTGTGAGCAGGTTTTCGATATAGTAGGGCGAAAAGGCGTCGCTAGAAATAGTTTGAATCGCATTAAGATTCGGCGGGCCTTGGGCGTTAGCGTGAGCCAGCCCCCCTAGGATTATAGTGATAAGGAGCAGTGATTTACGTATCATTGAGTCTTTTTTTTGTTGTTAGATTTTGTGTTTTTCAATTTGCTCTTTCATTTGGTTGTATAGCTCGGGTGATGAGTTTACAAGCGGAAGGCGTAGGTTGTTTTTGACTTCGCCTTTGATTGCGAGAGCAGCTTTGGCACCCACAGGGTTTCCTTCGGCAAATAGTAGGTCTGTTGCCTCGTGTAGTTTAAGATTTAGTGGGGCTGCTGCGGTGAAATCTCCTTTTTGGCAAAGGTGAATCATATCGCAAAATGTTTTGGTAAAGCAGTTGGCACTAACCGAAATAACGCCGTCTGCTCCGAGCGCCATTGATGGTAGGGTAAGGTTGTCGTCGCCCGATATTACAGCGAAGTTAGCAGGGCGGTCTCTTACGATATATGCAATTTGCCCAAGGTTGCCCGAAGCCTCTTTGATAGCAATGAATGTTTTTGGGAATTCGTGCGCTAGTTTAAGAGTAGTTTCGGCCGAAAGGTTTATCCCCGTGCGCCCAGGTACATTATAGAGTATTATTGGTAGTGGAGTAGCCTCGACAAGCGCTTTGTAGTGTTCGTAGAGCCCTCTTTGGTTGGGTTTATTGTAGTATGGAGTTACGCTAAGTATGGCGCTAAACCCTTCTATATCAGTATTTTTGAGCTCTTCGATAAGTGCGCAAGTGTTGTTTGAACCTATGCCCAGTACTAGTGGAAGGCGTCCGTTATTTGCTTTTTTGCAAGCTGCCACCACCTCTTTTTTCTCACACGCTGTTAGGGTAGCGGCCTCGGCAGTAGTGCCCAGAACCACCAAATAGTCAGCTCCCTCGCGGCAACATTTATCGACCAGCGCCTCAAGCGAAGCGAAATCTATAGTTTTATCATCATTAAATGGCGTGATTAATGCAACGCCTACTCCTGCAAATTGTCTCATCGTAATATAGTTTTAAGGTTGTGTTTCGTGGGGAACAAAGTTAGCAATAAAAATTAAAAAAGCGTGGCGTCAGTGCCAGAAATTGTCAACTCTTTTGAGGGCTCTCCCTGCTCGCTTGGGTGGTTGTCAGTAGCGTTCTCAACACTTTGCAGAAAATCGTTTTCCGATATAATTATTGTTCCTAGTTTTTGTGCTTTTTCCATCTTAGCAGGGCCCACACCCGCCCCGGCGATTAGAATATTGGTTGTTTTACTCACCGAAGATTGGTTTTTACCTCCGTGCAGCTCAATCAACTCTTTGATTCTTTCGCGCGACAGTGTAGTGAAAGTCCCAGTAATAACAATGTTTTTGCCCTCGAACGTTTGCGATAGCGAAACCATCTCTTTACCCGATGTTTGCAGTCCCTGTTTTTCCAGTCGAGCAATAATCTCGATGTTTCGAGGGTCGGCAAAAAATTGTGTAACACTCAGTGCAACAATGTTTCCAACCTCTTCGATGGCTATTAACTCCTCAGCGTTAGTCTGTTTTAGTTGCTCGAGCGAAGGGATTTCCTTAGCGATTTTCTTGGCAGTATTTTCGCCCACATAACGTATCCCCAGAGCAAAAAGAAGTTTGTGATACGGAATGTTGCGCGAGAGGTTTATCCCCTCGAGTATATTTTTCACGGACTGCTCACCCATCCTATCAAGTGGAATAAGGTCTTCTCTTGACAGGTTGTAAAGGTCAGCAACTGAGTGTATTAACCCCTTGTCGAAGAGCATTTGTATGGTTTCCTCTCCCAGCGCATCAATATACATTGCTTTACGGCTCACGAAGTGCACAATTTTGCCAACTATCTGCGGTTCGCACCCATTAGTGTTTGGGCAGTAGTGTTTTGCTTGGTTCGGTTCTTTAATTAGTGTGGTTTCGCATTTTGGACATTTCGTAGCAAACACAACTGGTTGCGTGTCATCGGGGCGGTCGGCGATTTCTACTTTAGTAATTTTCGGGATTATTTCGCCACCCTTTTCAACCCACACGTTATCACCTATTCGGATGTCTAAAAGTGCAATCTGCTCTGAGTTGTGTAGCGATGCTCGTTTGACTGTTGTGCCCGATAGTTGTACTGCCTGAAGGTTCGCAACTGGTGTTATCGCCCCCGTTCTCCCCACCTGGTAATCTATTGATAGTAGTCTAGTTTTGACCGTTTCGGCTTTGAATTTATATGCCACTGCCCATCGAGGTGATTTCGAAGTGAATCCTAAATTACGCTGCATAATTATATCGTTTACCTTTATGACAGCCCCGTCGGTAGCGTAGGGGAGCTGTTCGCGCTCTTTGTCCCATCGGTTTAGGAACGCTACAACTTGTTCTATATTAGTGCATAACGCTGTGTGTGGAGATGTTTTGAACCCCCATTTTTTGAGCATTTCGATAGTCTCGAAGTGTGTGCTAACAGGGTGTTGCTCGGTGCGGAGGTCGTAGAAAATAGCATCTAACCCTCGCTCTGCAACAGTTGTTGGGCTTTGGAGTTTTAGTGTTCCACTCGCTGCATTACGCGGATTGGCAAACGGTTCCTCGCCTATGTCAACACGTGTTGCATTTAGTTTGTCGAAGTTATCGAAAGGCAAGAAAATCTCACCTCTTACCTCCATATAATCTGGATGGTTATCGCCTCGTAGTCTCATTGGTATTGAGCGGATAGTTCGCACATTGGCCGAAACATCATCGCCCAAAGCCCCGTCGCCCCTAGTTACGGCGCGTTTAAAAACCCCTTTTTCGTATGTTAGAGAGATTGCCGTACCATCAAATTTGAGTTCTGCGCAATAATCAATATGTTCGTCAGTAAATTCTTTTTCGACTCTTTGCATAAACGTTTTAATCTCATCAATCGAATAGCTGTTTGCGAGCGAATACATCGGGAATTTGTGCGTAACAGCCTTAAAACCGCTCGTAATATCGCTTCCAACCCTATTTGAGGGAGAATTTGTGTCGAAAAATTCTGGATTTGCATTTTCGAGGTTCTGAAGCTCTAACAACAGGCTGTCAAACTCTAAGTCGCTAACAATTGGTTCGTTATCAATATAGTAGCGTTGATTGTGCGATTCTATTATGCGTCTTAAATTTTCTAGTTTATCCTTTATAGTCATAAAAATGAAGTTTTTTCAAAAAATATATGTCCAAAGTTAAAAAAAATTGTGCTAGAAAAAAATTTTTATTATACCTTTGTCTTCGCCTGAGCCCCCCAATGTGTTGGCTTTTGAGACTAGTTCTAAAACAATAATATTTCATATAACAATAAAACTTAAATTTTATCATCATTTAAACCTATGGCAACCAAAGTTAATTCCAAAAAAAGAGTAGTAGTAAGTATTGAGAATCTGTCGGATGAACTCAACGAGGAATTAAAAGCGCGTTATCCGCTTGGATTTAACGACCACCTAATTCGTATTAATAAACCTAGTGGTGATTTCTTTCACGCAGTTGTGCTTGAAATGACCGACGTAACATATCTTGTGAAAGTGAAAGTTAAGGTTGATCAAAATCCAAACGAAGAACTCGACAAAGATATGTATGATGACCAACCTGACGAAGACTTGAAAGGTGCGGACGAAATACCCGATACTGCCGACGACTCGGACGAAATCTAATATTCTTTCGCGCGTGTCTAATCTCTCGTGAATTATTCTATTATATAGAAAATCATAACTCCTCACATTTATCCCCCAATGAGATATTTGTGAGGAGTTTCTCTTTCTTCGCCTTATTCCCTATCCGCTTCGTAGGTTGAAATTGGTTGGTTGGTTGGTTGGTTGGTTGGTTGGTTGGTTTGGGTTCGAAGGCCTGTCGGTGGTGTTCTATTAGAACATCTCCGGCTAGGGGAGGCCTTCGATATTCTTAGCTCTGCCTATGCCATTACAATCACAACGACTAATGAGTCAAAGCCTGTGGAGGTACTCGCACCAGTAAGCGAGCCTCCGCTGGGGGAGGCTTTGGCTCGCAGGGCATAGCCTGCAAGTTGTTTTGGCATTTGCGCCCTTTGTGCAAGTATGTTTTCGAAGGCCTGTCGGGGGTGTTCTATTAGAACATCTCCGGCTAGGGGAGGCCTTCGATATTCTTGGCTCTGCCTATGCCAGTTATTTTAGTTTTATTATTTGGTCACGGCGGATTGCTGACGCTGTGAATACAGCGGCGGCGGGGGGAATCCGCCGCTGGGGGTCAAAGACCCCTTCTAATTGCCT
>CAMQUV010000117.1 GCA_947037995.1 uncultured Rikenellaceae bacterium | reverse complement strand
GGGTCGGCGGCGGGGTCGGCAGCGGCGTATAGCCTTGGGATTACTAATATTGACCCAATTAAATATGACCTACTTTTTGAGCGTTTCCTTAACCCCGAACGTGTCTCACTGCCCGATATTGATATCGACTTTGATGAGGATGGACGCGAGAAAACACTGCAATATGTAGTGAAAAAATATGGCAAAAAACGTGTAGCGCATATTATCACATTCGGAACTATGGCAGCGAAAAGCTCTATCCGTGATGTGGCGCGTATTCACCAATTGCCGCTCCAAGAAAGTAATCGCCTAGCCAAGCTGGTGCCCGAAAGACCCGGCGTGACGCTCGAAAAAGCGTATAAAGAGATGCCCGAACTGGCGCTCGAAAGACAGTCGGACAACCCACTGATTAGCACAACACTTAGGTATGCCGAGATGCTCGAAGGGACCGTACGCTCTACTGGTGTGCACGCCTGCGGAGTAATCATTGGTCAAGATGACCTCGAAAATTTTGCACCTATCAGTACTGCCAAAGATGCCGACCTTTATGTCGTGCAGTTCGAAGGTTCGCTGGTTGAGGATGTAGGGCTGATTAAAATGGACTTTCTGGGGCTTAAAACCCTCTCTATTATAAAAGATGCTGTCGAAAATGTTAAAATATCTTTTGGCATTGACCTCGATATTGATAATATTCCACTTGATGATGCTAAGACATTCGAAATTTATGCTGGTGGCGAGACCACAGGGCTGTTTCAGTTTGAATCACCAGGTATGAAAAAACACCTCAAAGCGCTGAAACCCAACCGCTTTGAAGACCTTATTGCAATGAATGCCCTGTACAGACCGGGGCCAATGGAGTACATTCCAAACTTTGTTGCGAGGAAGCACGGACGTGAAAAAATCGAGTACGACCTGCCCGAAATGGAGCAGCATCTTGCTGATACTTACGGGATTACAGTCTACCAAGAACAGGTGATGTTACTATCCCAGAAACTTGCAGGTTTTACTAAGGGGCAAGCCGATACGCTTCGTAAGGCGATGGGGAAAAAACAACGTGCTGTACTCGATAAAATGAAACCTAAATTTATCAGCGGAGCTGATAAAAATGGTCACCCAGCCCATATATGTGAAAAAATATGGAAAGATTGGGAGGCATTTGCTGAGTATGCGTTCAATAAATCGCACTCTACCTGTTACGCCTATATATCATACCAAACGGCATACCTCAAGGCGCACTATCCTGCGCAATTTATGTCTGCACTATTGAGCCGAAATCTGTCCAATATGGATAAACTTTCGTTCTTTATGGATGAGTGTAAACGTATGGGGTCGCCTGTTTTGGGGCCTGATGTTAACCTCTCACGTGCTAAATTTGCTGTTGATACAAAAGGGAACGTAAGATATGGACTTAGTGGAATTAAAGGGGTTGGAGCGAATGCTATTGACGCGCTTGTTGCTGAGAGAGAGGCCAATGGGGAGTACAAAAATATTTACGATTTCGTTGAGCGAGTACCTCTTCAGGCGGTGAACAAAAAAAATATCGAATGCCTTGCCCTAGCAGGTGCTTTCGACTCTATATTTACTCATTCGCGCTGCCGATTGCTTGCTCCTGATGATAAGGGCACGCCATTTATCGAATCGCTTATTCGCTACGGCTCACATATTCAAAACGAGAAACAAAACGCCCAAAACTCGCTATTCGGCGACCTTGGAACGGCTATGATGGTGCAGCAGCCCGCCATATCAAACTCTACGGAGGAATGGGGGAAACTCGAACTGCTTAATCGTGAAAAAGAAGTTGTCGGACTGTACCTTTCGGCTCATCCACTAGATGATTTTAGATTGGTATTAGACAGGTTTTGCACCTCGAAAGTTTCAGACCTCGATGACCTTAAACCAATGATGGGACACGAAATTTCAATTGGGGGAATCATTACGGTTTCGAATCATTTGACAACCAAAACTGGGAAACCATACGGACGTTTTACTATTGAGGATTTCAGTGGTTCTCACGAATTTGTGCTTTTTTCGCGCGATTGGGAGAATTATAGGATACATTGCTTGCCGCAAAGTACGATTATGATTAGAGGCAGAGTGCAGCAGCACAAATTTAGACCTGGTGAAATTGAATTTTCTATCACCTCGATGCGCTCGCTTACAGAAATTATCGAAAAAGATATAAAAAAAATAACGCTCAAACTCCTCGTTAATAATATTTCATCACAGACTATCGATACACTGCAACAAATGGCGCTAGACCACCCGGGTACGGCTACTTTGGGGTTTACAGTTTTCGACCCAGAGGAGGATATTCAAGTCAGTCTCATATCAAAATCAACCAAGGTTGACGTGGCAAATGGTTTTGTTACGGCACTTGAAGAGATGGGGATACAATTTCAAATTGGTTAGAGTTGAAAATTTTACTATATTTGCAAAATAATAACACACAATAATTTAAAAACTTATTCTTTAAAACAATGGCAACACAACTAAATCAAATGAATTTTGACGAAATTCTTGCATCAGACAAACCAGTAATTATAGATTTTTGGGCTGAATGGTGCGGACCGTGTCGTAGAATTGCACCGATAATTGACGAACTTTCTGTAGAATTTGCTGACAAAGCAATGATATGTAAATGCGATGTTGATAGCAACGACGAAATTGCGACTAAATACGGAATTCGCAACATACCAACAATCCTTTTTATCAAAAACGGCGAAATTGTTGACAAAACTGTCGGAGCAGCTACTAAATCACAAATCCAAGAGAAACTTGAAGCAATGCTTTAGTGACTTGATATTTATTTCCTTCCATCCTCCATTTTTTAGAATTTTCTAAATGGGGGATGCCGGGTTTAAATTATTTCTGAAATCTATCGTACTAATTTACCTACGATTCAAAATAAATTCATCAAACAATACCTGAATGAGAAAACATATACTTCTGATAATAATTGCTCTACTTTGCGTTTCTAATGCGATGGCTCAAACCAAAAATTCGTACATCACGATTAAGTTTGTTGACCACAAAGACGAGTTGTTCGTGCCCTATTCATCTAATACTAAAAACCTTAAACAGATTAAACTTTTAGTTGCCAAAATGAAAGTCGTCCCTAATGGCTCTATTAGAATCAATGGGTATTGTGCGGTTGACTCAACTGGTAAAACGAATCTTAAACTCGCCTCAATCAGAGCGAATAGAGTGAAATCTGAAATTATGAGCTTCTCTAATAAAGTTACGGAGAAAAGCTTTTATACCAAAAATTCGAATAGCCCTCTCAAAGGACAGAAAAATATTGTCCTTGTTACTATTCCTGATGTAAAAGAAGGAAATGATGTCCCAACTAAGAAATATGCTGTCCAGTCGCAAGGAGAAGTGATTACACAAAATATCGCATATTCTCAAAATTTTCAAGTCAAACCGGCTGCCGATACTACAAATTCATATCTTGATAAAATAGTGCAAACAACCAACGGGTTTGAAAATATTGACATTATGAATAATACTAAAACGCCGTTTAAAACTATCAATAATAGAGATGTTGTTACTAGACCACAATCTTCATTTAACACTGAAGGGAATTCTACTAAAAGCGACGAAAATATTAGAAAACTCAAATCTATGTATGAGTCGTCTAAACGTGCGCCTAAGTTCGCACCTGCTGCGCCTAAGTTTGCTCTAAACCAACCTGTTGAAGCACGAAGTACACAAATTGTCCAAGCAGAACATACAACCCACGTACAGCCAACCCAAGCACAGGCTCCTCAAGAACCCACACCTCAAAAGCCTGTTGTGTCTAAGAGTAAAATTGACTATACCCTTGAACCAGTAAAAGAGCAACCGACATCTACCACGTCGAAAGCGAACTCTTATTATAGCCCGAAGTCCGAATTCTCTCTTAAAGCGAACCTGCTCAAATGGCTTACGTTGACTCCGGATATCGGATTAGAGTGGAAATATGATAGATTCTCTCTTTCGGTGAATGCCGGAACCACATTCGGAGTATTGCAATTCAGTGATGATATGATTTGGGGACAGTGGTATGTCAAGCCGCAATTTAAAGTGTATATTGGGCCAAGACATCGTTGGTATGTTGGAGCTGGATATAATTATGGCGAATCAAACTATAAATTCTCTGAAACAGGACGCCAAGGAATACATCAGACTGCCAGTATACTTGCTGGATATAAATTGCCTATTACAAATTCACTTAGTTTAGATTTTAATATCGGAGCTGGATATATCAACTGGGATTTCGAAGATTATATTTGCGAACAAGGCAAATTTATCTCTACTGTCTCGGGTGTTAAAGAGGCGATTAATATTACTGATTTGGGAGTTACATTAGTTTGGAAGTTCAAATAGTACTTTTTTATACTAAAAAACACATTTTAGAACAAATAAATTTGGAGATATCATTTTTTCTCCATATATTTGCACCCGTTAAAACAAAATATTAACCTATTTGATTTAATAAAAAACACTCGGGGTGTAGCGCAGTCCGGTTAGCGCACCTGCTTTGGGAGCAGGGGGTCCCAGGTTCGAATCCTGGTACCCCGACGAGTGAAAAGCCTTACAATTTTTATTGTAAGGCTTTTTTTATATGCCTACCTAAGACCCCATCCCCTCTCACAACTAGCCCTCATATCTCGCTCCCTCGACCTGCTTTAGCCCTACACAGGAGCGAACACCCTCAAATCATATATACTCAAACTAACACAACCACACTTTGTTCCTATTATCACTCTAGCAAACAATAATACAGTTACATTCGATGGAGAAGTACAAACACCAGGTATCAAACAACTACCAGCGATAACTA
>CAMQUV010000116.1 GCA_947037995.1 uncultured Rikenellaceae bacterium | reverse complement strand
CCTCCGCACGGGGAGGCTTTGGCTCGCAGGGCATAGCCTGCAAGTTGGTTGGTTGTGTTTGCTCTTTTTGTTTTGGATTCGAAGGCCTGTTGGGGGTGTTCTATTAGAACATCTCCGGCTAGGGGAGGCCTTCGATATTCTTAGCTTCGCCTATGCCAATTGTTTTAGTTTTATTAATTGGTCACGGCGGATTGCTGACGATGCAATTTTCCTCGAAAATTCAGCGGCGGCGGGGGGAAGAACTCGAGTGCTGTTAGCACCGCCGCTGATTGTTAATTGCCAATTGTTTGAAATGCCGACAGGCAATTAAAAGGTGCCTCTGACACCCCGACAGGTAATTAGAAGATATCTTTGACACCCCTAACAAATGAATATCGAACGTAAAAAACCTAAATATTACTAATCTGGATAGATTTAAAGAGTTTCTCAGCAAGCAGGGTTCCTTCAGGTGTTGCCTCGAGATAAGCAACCATAAAATACCACACACGTTCACCTTTGGTAACCATAACAGCTCTAAACTCGTGCATTCTAGTCTCAATAAGGTACGAACCGCTTAACATTCTAGCTTTCACATCGCCCAGCAAGTAATCACTCGGCGTATATTGCATAGCTTGCATTTGATTATCATTAACTAGCATCCCCAAAATCACATCGGTAGAGCGTTGTCGCTCATTTGCAGTGCTATTTTCGTAGTCTACCTTGATAGCAGTTACTGCACAAACCTGTTTTTTCGTCCAGCCGCGAGCAACTATATGTTTAATATTATTGGCAGTATCGACCTGCAAAAAAGTTGTATCAACCTGAGCACTAAGCACGTGAGGGAAATTTATTGTCACTCCTAGGTCATCATAATAGTTCATTTTCCATTTTGCAGAGAGCGTAGATTCTACAACATAATTATCGCTTACACTCACCATTCGATAGGCAAAAACACCCACCCCAGAAATAATTGTGGCAATTGCTAGGGCAACCAGAATACGAACTAACGTCCTACGTTTTTTTATCCCTCGACCTACTCTACGCTGTTGTTTCAACCCCTCGGCCGCGACGGACGAAACAGAGAATTTCGCTAAGTATTGCTCAAAAGTGGCACTTGGGTTTTGCCTTTTATATTCGGTGAAAGAGTTTGGCATTTTGCGGTCACAGTTTGGGCATAATACCATAAACTCACTTTTCAGGGCAACCATTTTGTGACATAACTCACATTTTATCAAGCAATTATTTTTCATTGTATTTTTATTACGAATCTACTAAAAGGTTTAGAGCCCGAGTGTATTAAAGAGCTCTATTGCAAAGTTAGTCATCATTTTTAAACTACAAAAAAATATTAGCTATTACAGCTTATAATGTTGAAACCGGGTAAATTTTACATATCTTTAGCAGTCTTATTACTATTGATTTTCAGGCTAAAAAACAAATATGAAAAATATTATTACCGCAATTAAAAATGTATATCCAGTATCAGACAGAGCTATCAAATAATTAACCCAAAAACTCTCAAAACACCAGTTTGCAAAACGTGAAGTAATAATTCGCGAAGGGTTCCTCGATCGCAAAGTATATTTTATTGAAAAAGGCATAACTCGGTCGTACTGCTATATCGATGGACGTGAAGTGACTACGTGGTTTTCGAAAGAGGGGGACATAACGTTTGGCCTCCTTGACCTGTATCTATCAAAACCCGGATTCGAATACGTAGAAACATTAGAGGATACCACGGCTTACTCTATATCTATTGACGACCTTAATGAATTGTACACCCGTGAGATTGATATCGCCAACTGGTCGAGAGTCATTCACCAAGATTGCCTGCTCTCGTTGCAGTGCTCAAGAATCGACAGACTCAGTTTATCGGCTGCTGATAGATATGTAAAACTTGTAAAGCAGTGGCCAGATGTGCTTTTAAGGGTGAATTTAGGGCATATAGCCTCCTTTCTGGGGATAACCCAACCTACATTAAGTAAAATACGAGCAGATTTTAATCTATGACAAAATAAATAAGCAAACAAGTCCGCACCTTTGTTGAATAATCAACTCACCCAAAATAATATGACCAATCAAACGACTACAAAACGAAAATCCTGGATTGACCTACTTAAGGTTATTGCGGTATTTATGATGATTGCCGTGCATTGCACCGACAACGTTACCCCTGCCGAGCGTTCAGAGACTTGGTATAACCTATGGGGCAGCATCTATGGTTCGTTAATGCGCCCCGCAATACCACTATTTGTAATGGTCACTGGAGTGCTACTACTCCCTATAAAGATGGAGATTACCACTTTCTATCGAAAACGATTAATGCGATTGGTCGTACCATTTTTAGTGTGGTCGCTGCTCTACAACTTATTTCCTTGGTTCACGGGAATCTTTGGTTTCGAGCCATCAACGATTAATGACTTTTTCGCATGGGTCGCACCATCGCAAGAGCTAGGTGATGCACTTCATCACATTGCAATGATACCGTTGACTTTCTCTTATTTTGCTGTGCAGATGTGGTACGTTTTTGCGCTTATCGGAATATACCTATATATGCCATTCTTCTCGGCGTGGGTTAAGAATGCCAGCCTCAAAGAGCAACATATCTTCTTGGGATTGTGGTTCGTGTCGCTATTCATACCATATTTGCGACAATATGTTGTGGCTGATTTGTGGGGAGTGTGCTCGTGGAACGAATTTGGAATGCTATATAGCTTTGCCGGGTTTAATGGCTACCTACTATTGGGTTACTACCTAACACAAAATCCAATCAAATGGGGATGGAGCAAGATGATATTGACATTTACACCGATGTTCGCCATTGGTTATCTGGTTACGCTATTTGGCTTTAAGAGCATTACTGCAACCCCGGGAGCATCAGTCAGTATGGTCGAACTGTTCTTTACATATTGTTCACCAAATGTACTCTTTATGACTCTGCCTATCTTTGTCTTTGTACAACGTATTAAAATCACTTCGCCACGAGTCAAAACTATACTTAAAAGCCTATCTGTCTGCACGTTTGGCATCTGGATGTCGCACTACCTATTCCTTGGACCGATATATATGTTTATGGAGTCGATTCCTCTGCACACAATGCTGCGAATGATAATATGTTCATTTTTACTGTTATTTGTAACCTGGGCGTTTGTCGCGGCAGTGCTAAAAATCAAAACAATTGGCAAATGGATAATGGGCTAAAATACTTTCTTCTTTTAGTCAAGGGCAAAGCCTATATTATCTTTGCATTTTTATTGTAACTTTGTAGTGTTTAATTCAAATTACAGTATGCAAATAAAAGAAAAAATAGCGTTGCTTCCAAGTGAACCGGGTGTTTATCAGTTTTTAGATAAAGATAATCAGGTAATTTATGTCGGAAAAGCCAAAAGCCTGCGCTCGCGCGTGAGCTCATATTTTGTCGCAAATACCGACCATTCGCTCAAAGTTCGCACACTCGTAAAACATATTGTCGATTTAAGACACACGGTTGTTGACACCGAAAGTGATGCCCTACTTCTCGAAAATAACCTTATCAAAGAACTACAACCAAAATATAATATACTCCTAAAAGACTCCAAAACCTACCCCTGGATATGTATCACAAGTGAGCAATTCCCTCGTATTTTTTCTACAAGAATCCTAAACCGAAAGCTCGGACAATACTACGGACCATACTCTAGTATAGGAATGCAACGAGCTGTGCTAGAGCTAATTCGCTCACTCTACCCCATCCGCTCGTGCCACCTAAAACTATCGGCCGAAAGTATCGCAGCTGCCAAATTCGACTCTTGCCTAGAATATCATATCCACAATTGCCTTGCTCCGTGCGTGGGAAACGAAGGTGCAAAACAGTATGCCGAACATATTGCAGGTGCAAGAGAACTACTCAAAGGAAACTTCGCTGAGGTGAAAATACAGTTGGTAGAACTAATGCACGAACAGGCCGGAAAAATGAATTTTGAGGAGGCGCAACGTATTAAAAAGAAACTTCTGACACTCGAGAATTACTCTCATCGCTCAATTATAGTTAGCCCAACAATCAATAATATTGATGTGATAAATATCTTACACGACCAAAGTGGAACTTTCTGTAATAGACTCAGAGTGCAACACGGAGCGGTGATTGAGAGCTATACTTTCGAGCTAAAATCACACCTCGACGAAAGCCCCGAAGAACTCTTAACGTTTGCTATTGCAAATATGCCACTGCTGCAAAAAGAGATAGTTGTGCCGCTTATTCCATCGTTTCAAAATCCAAATCACAATTACACCGCCCCTGTCAGAGGCGATAAAATGAGACTCCTAGAGCTTTCACTGAAGAATTGCAAACTGTATCAAATCGAAAGACTGAAATACATTGAGAAAACAGACCCCGAACGCCACGCCACACGAATTATGGCGAAAATGAAAACTGAATTGGTGATGAATGTAGAACCACGACACATTGAATGTTTCGACAACTCTAACATACAGGGTACCAATGCTGTAGCTTCGTGCGTAGTTTTCAAGGATGGCAAACCTAGCAAGAAAGATTATCGCCATTATAACATAAAAACAGTAGTCGGAGCGAATGATTTTGCCTCGATGCAAGAAATCGTCTATCGCCGCTATCATAGGCTTGTTGCGCAAGGAGACGAACTGCCTCAGCTGATTGTCATAGATGGAGGCAAAGGACAACTGAACGCAGCGGTCAGTGCGCTAGAGGAACTCAATTTGGTAGGTAAAATAAATATCTTAGGGCTGGCAAAAAGATTGGAAGAGGTGTTTTTTGCCGGCGACCCCGAACCACGTTTCTTGGATAAAAGAGGAGAAACTTTACGCGTTTTAATGCATATTC
>CAMQUV010000115.1 GCA_947037995.1 uncultured Rikenellaceae bacterium | reverse complement strand
CCGATCTACCAGCACAACGTAACCGTCACTACCCCCTCAAAGTAGCGTGTCTACCAATTTCACCACCTGGGCGTAATCAAAAAATGTCAATATAGTCGAAGAACTTTGCTTTTGTTGGGTGCAAAGATAGTTAAAAAAAGAACAAAAGCAAAAAAAGGTTGAAAAACTGCGAAGTTTTTTGGTGTTTAAATTGGCGCCCTCATACGCTTCTCCCTCAATAATATTTGGTTGTAAACTATTTTTTCACTATATTTGCGCATTATACAAACACAAATATTTTATTTTATGATAAAAATAACATTTCCTGATGGCAGCATTCGTGAGTTTGCCGCGGGAGTTACACCTTTTCAAGTAGCTGAGAGTATCAGCCCTCGCTTGGCCTCAGATATACTGGCGGCCACTGTTAATGATGAACTGTGGGATATCCAAAAACCTATCTCGCAAGACGCTACTATAAAATTACATAAATGGGACGATGCTGAGGGTAAACACGCTTTCTGGCACTCGTCTTCACACATTTTGGCCGAGGCTCTGCAAGAGCTATATCCGGGGATTAAATTCGGAATTGGACCTGCTATTGAAAATGGCTTCTACTACGATGTAGACCTGCCTAACCCTCTAGTAGAGAGTGAATTGCCTAAAATTGAAGCCAAAATGATGGAGCTCGCCAAACAAAGTGAATCGTTTGAAAGAACAGATGTCACAAAGGATGAGGCGCTTAAAATTTATAACCAAAAAGGTGACCAATATAAAGTCGAACTTATATCTGACCTCGAAGATGGAACCATCACGTTCTATACTAACGGCGCTTTTACAGACCTATGCCGTGGGCCACACCTCAAATCAACTAACGTTATTAAAGCTATTAAACTCACCTCTATTGCTGGTGCGTACTGGCGTGGTAATGAGAAAAATAAAATGCTTACACGTATATATGGTATAACTTTTCCTAAAAAATCGCTACTCGATGAATATCTTGTGCTGATGGAAGAAGCCAAAAAACGTGACCATAGAAAACTGGGCAAAGAACTGGAACTCTTTATGTTCTCACCTAGAGTCGGACAAGGACTGCCTATGTGGCTGCCTAAAGGGGCGGCGCTCAGAGAAAGGCTCGAAAATTTCCTTAAAAATGTGCAGAAAAAACACGGCTATCAACAAGTGATTACACCTCACATTGGTATGAAAGACCTGTATGTTACTTCCGGACACTACGCAAAATACGGCAAAGATAGCTTCCAACCTATACTTACTCCTGACGAAAATGAAGAGTTCTTACTGAAACCTATGAACTGCCCACACCATTGCGAAATATTTAAACATAAACCTAGGTCGTATAAAGACCTGCCGGTTAGACTTGCTGAGTTTGGAACAGTTTATAGATATGAAATGTCTGGAGAACTACACGGACTTACCAGAGTTAGAGGATTTACTCAAGATGATGCTCATATATTCTGTAGACCCGACCAACTTAAAGAAGAATTTAAAAAAGTAATTGATATAGTCCTTTATATCTTTAAAACACTTAAATTTGACGACTTTACTGCGCAAATATCACTGCGTGACCCTAAAAATACTGAAAAATATATAGGAACTGACGAAAATTGGGAGAAAGCTGAAGCTGCAATAATTGAAGCGGTTGCCGAAAAAGACCTTAATACTATTGTCGAAACTGGTGAAGCTGCTTTCTATGGACCTAAACTTGACTTTATGGTCAAAGATGCACTTGGACGCAAATGGCAACTTGGAACCATTCAAGTTGACTACAACCTCCCCGAAAGATTCGAACTTTCATACAAAGGTGCTGACGATAAAGACCATAGACCTATTATGATACATAGAGCTCCTTTTGGCTCGATGGAAAGATTTGTGGCTGTGCTTCTTGAACATACTGCCGGGAAATTCCCTCTGTGGCTTACTCCACAACAAGCGGTGATTCTACCTATATCTGAAAAATTCAATGACTATGCCATTGATATTGCCAACAAACTCAATGCTGTCGATATTAGAACCGAAGCGGATTTGAGAAATGAGAAAATTGGAAGGAAAATTCGAGATAATGAACTCGCACGAATTCCACTGCTTCTTATCGTTGGCGAAAAAGAGGTGCAAGACGGCACTATTGCTGTTAGACTGCAAGGCGAAGGAGACAAAGGGTCGATGACGCTAACTGATTTTACTGCGATGATTGCACAAAAAGTGCAGGAAGAAATTGCACTTATATAAAAAATAACTAAATTTGTAAATTATTTCACGGATTAATATCGAAATTAAACCGTGAAATGAATATTAACCATACTAAATTAATACTGCTATAGCAACTCCATTTCAAAAACCCAGAACCCCACGCGACCCTAGAAGACCGCGTAACGAAGCCGCGCACAAAATTAATAACCTTATTACTGCTCGCGAAGTCAGACTTGCTGGTGAAAACGTAGAACAAGGTGTCTACCCTATCGCACAAGCTATTAAAATTGCAGACGACCTGGAACTTGACCTTATTGAAATCTCACCAAATGCCGAACCTCCGGTATGTAGAGTCGCGGATTATCAAAAATTCCTATACCAACAAAAGAAAAAAGCTAAGGAAATTAAAGCCAACGCTACTAAAATTATTGTCAAAGAAATCAGATTTGGTCCACAAACTGATGAACACGATTTTAACTTTAAACTCAAACACGCTGAAAATTTCCTCAAAGAAGGTTTCAAAGTCAAAGCGTTCGTTTTCTTCCGTGGTAGACAAATCGTATTCAAAGAACAAGGCGAAATCCTTCTCCTTAAATTCGCTACTGCACTTGAAGAAATTGCCAAAGTTGAAGTGATGCCTAAACTCGAAGGGAAAAAAATGAATATGATGATGGCACCAAAAAATAAAAAATAATCACCTTTTTTGTTTTTTATAACTTTTTTTGCTAACTTTGCATCCCGTAAATACTAAATATTATTACTCTTTATATATATACACAACTTTTCAGTTATGCCTAAAATGAAAACCATTTCCGCTGCCAAAAAACGCTTTACGCTTACAGGCACCGGTAAAATTAAATGCAAACACGCATTTAAATCACACATCCTTACCAAAAAATCTACTAAACAAAAACGTAATCTTACCCACTCTGGTATTATGTCGGCTGTAGATACTCCTGCGGTAAAACTTATGCTTGTTAAATAAAACATATTTAACAAAACAAAACTATTTTATAACTAGATGCCCTCAGCTTACTAAGAATCACATTATATATGTGGTCGCTGATCGAATCACCTAAAAAATTATTGCCATGCCACGTAGTGTCAATGCGGTTGCCTCTAGAGCCCGCAGAAAAAAAGTCCTAAAACTTGCCAAAGGTAACTTCGGCTCAAGATCTAATGTTTGGACAGTTGCCAAAAATACTGTCGAAAAAGGTCTTACTTACGCATATAGAGACCGTAAAAATAAAAAACGTACCTTCAGATCACTCTGGATTGTACGTATCAACGCTGCCGTGCGTAGCCACGGTATGACGTACTCGCAGTTTATCGGTAAAGTTAACGCTAAAGGAATTGCCCTTAACAGAAAAACTCTTGCTGACCTCGCGATGAATCACCCTCAAGCTTTTGAACAAATTATTAAAGCCGTTAAATAAATTATTTACTGACGACTATAATCGAGTAATATTATAAAAGAAAACCTGCTAATCCAATTAGTAGGTTTTTTTTATGACTAATTTCTACAAACCACGCTGATTAGAATTAACCCAAACGCAAGTACAGAAATAAAACAAAACTAACGCGATGGATGGTATTTTCGTCGACGGATTGCGCCTATTTCCTCACCTGTTAGCTTACTTTCTAACCACGAGATTATGTCGAGATAGAAAAACGGACGGCGCTCGTATGGGTCGGTCTCTAATGGCCTTAATTCATCGTATAGTCGACGCAATTCATTCTGAAAGTCTCCTGCAACAATATAAGGAAGTCGACGTAAAAAAGTTATAATGGCGTGCTGTACAGCTCGCATATCGTTTATTTTTACGACATACGAATAAACTGATTTTATTTGGGTGTCAAGAGTGGCATCGTCGCCAATTTCGTATGATGCAATTAGGTTTAGGATTCGTGAAAACACCTGCAAATCGCGCCTATAACGGTCACTTTTTATGGTGATGATACGTGCAAGAGATTTTTTACAATTTTGATAGTCGTTGGCACCAAAAAATATGCACGCCATTTTATAATTTACCATCATAAGATAGTGTTCGTCAATCAGCCCTTTTGATGCCGTTAGAAACGTTGCAACACGTGGTTGAATGTTAGTACCTTCGAGGAAGTTGCCCTCGAGCATAAATGTATTTAGTTGAGCGACTATGAGAGTAAATTCGACTATTGAGTTAACGCGTGCTGTTTTGGGCAGAATAACATTTTGTTCACTTGTTAGTTTTTGCACGGATTCTTTGAGTGGGTTGAGTTGTCTAGTCATAAACATAATTTCGAGCATTTTCGAAGTTGCACGAATATAGTGTTCATAATAGATAGTTTTCATCATAGGATTAGCGTCAAATCGTTGGATTGATTTAGCGAGCCATTTATATGCATTAACGAAGTTGTATCGAATTATTGAGTACCAGGCTTGGCAGTGATAATAGTGTAGATTTTCGAGAAAGTCGAAACTAGCGTCATCAATTGCGTCGAGTTTATTTTTAAAGTATGAGGAGATAATTTTCATATCTTTTTCAGACCTAGCGTACCCGAGTTTAAAGTTCAGGTTTGAAAGTTGTGTTGAGAGATTTGATAGTGCGATAACGTTATTTATTTTACTAATAAGGAAAGTCGCTTCTTCGTCGAGTTTGGCAGTAGAGG
>CAMQUV010000114.1 GCA_947037995.1 uncultured Rikenellaceae bacterium | reverse complement strand
TACACTCTTTCCCTACACGACGCTCTTCCGATCTGGCTACGGACTAGGAATGGCGCGCTTCGAACCCCGAAGGGAATCGAGCAACTTTGTAGGGCTATACAACGCCGGAATAAGCTACAGGCTAGATATACCCGAACAAAAATATGTCGGTTGCATTGAGTTCGACCTCGAATACCTCGAACGAGGATATAAATACGAAACTTACCGCGAATCGGGCGTGATGTACCAACGAAAATACTCATCAATCTCACTGCCGATACTGTGGCAACCGTACCTCCCATTTTCTAAAACTGGCGAGTCCAGATTCTACCTTAACGCCGGTCCCTCGTTTGGCTATGCACTAGAAAGTTACGAAAAACAATATGTTATCGAAACTAACGAAGTGGAGTTCGAAGGCAAATATGAATACGACCAACTGAAAGATAATAGACTAGAATACGGAGTGACAGTAGGAGCTGGAGTAATTATTGCAGTCAAAAAATGGATTACCATCGGTATCGATGCCAGATACAATATTATGCTCTCCGATACGTTTAAAGGTGTGAACAAATACCCCTCAAATCCATTCCGGTCACCCGTTGACCAAATCAACGTCTCACTGAGAATTGACTTCAAAATCCCTACAAAAAGTAATACCGCAAAAACAATACAATAAAAATATGAACCAATTTCAAGAAACTACTAGACAACAAAAAATTGCGTCCCTCATTATGAAAGACGTGTCGGATATCTTCCTCAAAGAAGGCAATAACTTCCTACGCGGAGCAATGGTGTCGCTTACGAAAGTGAGAGTTAGCCCCGACCTTTCGCTGGCGAAAGTCTATATTAGCGTATTTCCGTTCGAGAAAAACCCAGAGATTCTCAAAAATGTTAAGGACAACGCAAAAATGATTCGCTATGAACTAGGCAAAAAAGTCCGTGGACAACTGCGCATAGTACCCGAATTGGTGTTCTATGTCGATGACTCACTAGAATATGTCGAAAATATCGACAAACTTCTTGCTAAGTAAAAAATACGCAATAACTGGTGCCGCAGTATGAAACTTCAATTTCAAATAGCTTTCAAATACCTGTTTAGCCGCAAATCACACTCAATTGTGAATCTGCTGTCGATTGTTAGCACCCTGGCGATAGCTATTACGGTGGCGGCAATGGTATTCATCCTAGCACTCCAGGGGGGGCTTATTCAGTCGATTAATAATATCTACCAAGACTTCGACCCACACCTGAAAATCACACGCAACAACACCAATTCTAATAGCACGTGTTTCACCCCGACCGAACCACAACTAGCTAAATTACAAAATATTAGCCAAATAGAGTCACACTCCTATTCGGTGGTAGTGAACGCCCTGTTGCAGTACAAAAACCAGCATAGCGTAGTCGAAATTATCGGTGTAGATAGCAACTATCTCAAGACAACGAACCTAACAAATCTTATAACTCACGGCTCGGGCGTAATCAAATTGGGAGACATCGAACAGCTAATCGTGGGTCAAGGCGTAGCATATAATTTAGGGATAAACACGGCAATGAGCCGCCCTGCAACAATTTTCGGCATCAACCAAACGGCCCACCTACCGACCAATCTAATGATGGCAGCAAGTGCAGCTGTGTCACACACGGCCTTCCCTTCATCTGTTTTCACGATGGACAAAGAGCTCGACGAAAAAACGGTAATATCCTCTATCGAATTAGCTCGCAAAATAGCAATGATAGACAGCTCGCAGGTGAGCGCAATAAATATACGCTTGACCGATGCGGATAATACAAGGAGGGTCCAGAAAGAGCTTCAGGCGATATTCGGCAAAGATTTTTTTGTCAAAAATGGCATCGAACAACGCCCGTTGATTTTTAAATTCATCAACATCGAACGGTGGATAAATATAATGCTACTAAGCATAATTGTTCTGGTGGCATCACTAAGTTTAGTTGGCTCGACTGTGACTATGGTCAGCGAAAAACGTAGCGCGAGCAACCTTCTGGTCAATATTGGGATGAACGAAAGACAGGCGCGAGGCATATTTCTGTACCTCGGAGCAATCATAACTTGCCTAGCAATAGCGCTGGGACTGGGGCTGGGACTACTGCTGAGTGTGGCACAACTACACCTGGGGTTCTTACAAATGAACGCCGCTTCGTTCCTATTCAACGCCTACCCTATCGCAATAAACCTATCCGACATACTAATAGTAACAGTCATAACACTGGGAATATCAATTGGCATAATCGGAGTGACTATAAGGTCTATTAAGGTGATTTAACAATAATAAATGTAATGATTAAGAAACAATACAAAAACATATCTTTAACAATACTACTAATGGCGATTTCGCTATTGGGAGTGATAACTCTACCGGGCTGTGGCAATGGTTTGCAGCAAATCCCCGAGGATGAATTACAAGAGATTATAACTGAGGCAATGATAACTTCGGCTATTCTGACCCAACAAAATGTTAATGCAGTGGATAGCATCGACCCCTACAAGGCTATTCTGCAAAAATATGGCTACACACTCCGAGACTACGTTTATACAATAGACTATATGTCGGGCAGAAAAAGCAACCCACTTACGCAAATATTCAAGAGCATAAGTGCGCAAATGACAGTAATATCCCACCAAGCCGACTTTGATTACAAACGTAAATTACGCTACGATTCGGCCGTTGTAGCCTTTACACAAGACACGGTACTCACGATAGACACGACGATAAAAGGAAAACTTAATAAATATGATTTCGTCTATCTTAATCCTAAGATTGGGGAATACGAACTCCAGTTCAAATATCGTTCTATGGGGTCGTATGACTATGGGACTAAACTCCTCAAGCTAAAACACCACGACGCGTCAATTTCGCACAACAAATCCAAGTCTAGCAGTTACTGGATGGACATTACCTACCAACCAAAAGATTACTCTAAGAAATTCAAAATAACTACGAGTACGGTCGACTCGCTCAAATTCTCTTTCGTCGAGCCGTCACGCCGCAAGGGCGTAGCCTATCATCGTGACACCTCTTACATACAAAACATTAAACTAATATACTACCCCCCCATCGAGCAGGCACGCCAAACATATTTTAAGGCTAAGACCGATTTTCCTCTCGAAATTAAACCATACACAATAGACAATGACCTCACAACAACCTTCCAACCGCTTGATAGCAGCATCACTATTGTTCGATAGTGATGGGACACTTAAAAAGAATACTATCGTAGAATTTTCGCCCGAAGGCGAGCTTTTAAATATATTTTACGGGCAGCTCGACCTAGATAGTCAGAGCAACGTGGAGTACTATAATGGGATACTAATCCCATCAATGGTCAATGCCCACAACCACACCGAACTGTCTTACTTCGAAGGGCTTATCCCCCAAGGCACAGGATTGGTTAGCTTTATCGAACACGTAATCAAGTTCCGCAATGCCTACGAAGTACCCGAGCGAGTGGAGAAAATGCAAATCCAAGACCGCAAAATGTGGCTCGAAGGCACTGGCGCAGTGGGAGATATATCAAATAATGATTTTACTCTTCCGGTCAAAGCCGAAAGCCCTATATATTATCATACTTTTGTGGAGTATTTCGGACACTGCAACGACAGTGATGCCGAACAATACTTCGCCGAAAACGTACAACCAATCGTAGATAAGGCTGAGGGTCTAGGGCTAGCAGCAACAGCCTCTCCGCACTCAACCTATATGGTGAATGACAAGCTTTTCAAACTGGGAGCTAACTCACCACGCCCTTCGGTGCATTTTATGGAGACTCCATCGGAGTTAGATTTTTATGACAAAGAGGGTGAGATGTATGATTTTGTGACCTCGGATGGCTCACAACCAAACTTCACACACTATGGCTCACACCCCGAAAGACTTGTCAAAAGTCTACCGAGCAACCTGCCGCTAGTACTGGTCCACTGCACACAGATGCGTAAGGCTGATATCGAGAAAGTGTCTCAACATTTCAATGATGTCACTTTTGTGACCTGCCCTCGCAGTAACTTTTATATCGAGAAAGCCTACCCACCGCTGGAGTTGTTCGATAGAATGGGTGTAAATATGGCAATTGGAACAGATAGCCTGTGCTCTAACACGTCATACTCCATAGCCTCTGAAATCGAATGGATAGCACGTAATTATGCGACCATACGCCTCGAGACTATACTGAAATGGGCTACCGAGGGAGGAGCGCACGCACTAGGGATAGACAATACGATGGGGAAGATGAAAATCGGAACCAAATGCGGAGCCGTACTCCTCGAAGGATTCGACCTCAAAACACTACGACCAATAAATACAGTCACCTCAAAACGACTGGTATAAAACTATTCACGCTAACTAACCCTTTGGGTGCTATCAGCCAGCGAGCCTGACTTCGAGTGCTGGTAGCACCGGCGCAGCTGAACAAGTCAGCACACACCCTGGCTCTGAAACACTAAATATGTGATAAACCAACCAACTTGCAGGCTATGCCCTGCGAGCCAAAGGTGTCAACGACACACGAGTTCTTCCCCCAGCGGAGGCGAGCAATACTAGATTGCCCAACCCTCCACAGGCTTTGACTCCATAGCCGTTGTAATTGGGAAGGCGACAGGCAATTAGAAGGGGTCTCTGACCCCCAGTCGAGAGCCGCCCCCTCGGCTCTCGAATCCAAAACAAAATACACACTTTTGGCAATTAACAACCAGCGGCGGATTCCCCCCGCCGCCGCTGAATTTTCGAGGAAAATTGCATCGTCAGCAATCCGCCGTGACCAAAAAAATAAAACAAAAAAGAGCGAAACTAAAACCAACCAACTCCAATAAATAAATAATGGCATAGGCGAAGCCTGGAAGCCAGCGCCCGCCCCACGGCGCGGCTGAACAAGTCAGCACACACCCGGGCGCTGAAAACCAACCAACCAAC
>CAMQUV010000113.1 GCA_947037995.1 uncultured Rikenellaceae bacterium | reverse complement strand
GTTGCCACCGAGCCTCCGCAAGGGGGAAAACTCGAGTGCCGTTGGCACCTTTGGCTCGCTGGCTGATAGCACCCAAAGTTAGAATTGCTAGCGTGCCGACAGGCAATTAGAAGGTGTCTCTGACACCCGACAGGCGGTTAAAAAGTGTCTGCGCCCTTCTTGAGGGCAATACATTGGATTGATTAGAGATATTTATTCTCGTGCAGCAATTTTTCGGCAGCCTCTAGTTGTTCAAAGAAGTCGTCACCAAAGCGTCTGATTAGCGGTGCTTTAAGCGTGCGAAACAGGGGTTCGCCCTTGGTTTTACCAAGAATTTCGGCAGCACGACAAACGTCCCAGCGGTGATATTGCAGCCCGACTGTTCCATTTCTAAATTTAGCTTCTCGTATAGGATAGAGGTGACAAGAAATTGGCTTATGATATGCACATTCACCTGCCAAAAATGCTTTTTCGATAGCACACCAAGTTCCACTTTCGGTCTCAATCGAATATACACACTCGGCATCATTAATAAGTGGTGTAGTTAAATCACCATCATCATCAAGCACTGCAAAACCTTGTAGTTCGACAGCCTTAATGCCTTCGGGCTTCATATATTTCTTATAATTAGGCCACTCATCTTTGAGTAACTCTTCCTCATCGGGGTCTAATGGGGCGCCCGAATTGCCCTCTACACAGCAAATGCCGCGACAGGCTTTGAGGTCGCAACAAAATCTAGCACTAAAAAGCTCCAGACTGATTATTTTATCTTCTATTTCTATCATAATTGTCCGCAAATATACTATCTTTGCCCCACAAACTAAAATTTAAACACTTATTTTATGATACAACGCAAACAAACTCTGTTCCTAATTGCCATAGTTGCACTATTAGTTTCTATGATGTTCCTGCCTTTGGCTACGAGCAACACCGCTGCCAACGACTCTACAGCTACTGCCGCAGATGGCTCTATTACAAAAGTTACAGTGGTACAAACCACAAATATCGAACTAACTACCTGGAAATTATCGTATGGCGGAATCGACCAACTACCACTAACATACCTCTCTATTATCCTATGCCTGACTACATTTACGGCATTTATTACAATCTTACTGTTTAAATTTAGACTCTTACAAATACGACTTTGCTACGTGATTGGCGTGTTCCTTGTTGGGATAATTGGGTTCGAGATACTTTACTTTTTCAGACTTTCGGAGGTGACCAGTGCTGTGCCAGATACAATTTTCGCAACGAAATATTCCATATCAGCTATATTCCCTGCAATTGCCCTAATTTTAGTCATTTTTGCGTATAAAGGAATCATTAAAGACGAATCGTTAGTGCGTTCGCTCGACAGAATCAGATAACATAACCTTTTGTTTTGCTTTCTACTGAAATTTTAACTAATTTTGCGCCACAACAAAAAATAATCATTAACCATAACCGTTAAAACACTATAATACAATGTATTGGACACTTGAACTAGCATCGCGCCTCGAAGACGCACCTTGGCCCGCATCGAAAGACGAACTTATTGACTACGCTATTCGCTCGGGAGCTCCACTTGAAGTTATCGAAAATCTACAAGAAATTGAAGACGAAGGAGACGTATATGACAGCATTGAAGATATTTGGCCTGACTATCCTAGCAAAGACGACTTCTTTTTTAACGAAGAAGAGTACTAGACAGTAGCACAATAACCATTAAAAAAGTGGTAGCAAAAAGTTCTTTACATTCCCCTTTATAAAAAAAAATACAACAAATCATAGATGCTCAGCCGTAGACTACTCCGAATTAAAGTTGCTCAAGCAATTTATTCACACATTAAAAGCAATGAAACCCAAATTGCAAGAACGCGTAAAGAGATGCTACATAGCGCTCAAAAATGCTTCGAGCTATACCTACTGCTTATAGATATGGTCACACTCGTTCATAAATATGCCGAGAAACGTATCGAAATGGGGAAAGCGAAACACCTCCCATCTGATGTTGAACGTAATCCAAATACTAGATTTATCGAAAATCCTGTCCTGCTGAACCTTAAACATAGTGTAAACCTAGAAGAAGCTATGTGCGCTAGGTCGTGGGGACCGGACTCACAGCCTGTTGTCAAAAATATATATAACGAACTTATCAACTCTGAACAGTTCAACCAATATATGACTAGCGAAAAAGTTACCTTCAATGACCACAAAAAAATAGTTGTCACTATCCTTGAACTTATCGAAGATAATGAAATCGTTGAAGCCGCACTCGAAGACACATCTATATTCTGGCTCGATAATATCGAATACGCACTGTCGTTTGCCATTAGTACCATCAACTCGATTAAAGCTAAAGATAAAGACGTCGAAAATATCCTTGAACCTTTCAAAAATGACGACGATAGAGAATTTGCTATCAAACTGCTCGAAAAATCATTGCTCAAAAGCCAAGAAACTACCCTTATTATCGAAAAATTTACCGATAACTGGGAATTAGATAGAATCGCTTTTATGGATAAAGTACTGCTTATGCAAGCGATGACTGAACTTATGGAATTTGAACAAATCCCTGTCAAAGCTTCCCTGTTCGAATATATCGAAATTTCGAAATACTACTCAACGCCACAAAGCAATACGTTCATTAATGGTGTACTTGATAAAGCTGTTAAAGAACTTACGAAACAAGGCAAAATAAATAAAATTGGACGAGGTCTTATCTAAGTAACCAAATTACTGTATTATGAAAACGTATATTATAATTGCTTCTGTACTAATTACTATTGCCACAATAGTTACTACCAGCTGCACCTCTAATAATCAAAGAAATAAAACAGAACTTGTCAAAATAAGTAAAACCGATACGAGTAAACTACATACGGTCGAATATCCGCAATCTGAAAAAGCAAAAGAAAATCCTACTACTATTGACCTTAAAACACTAAAAGAGGGCGAAACTATTAACGTAGAATTTGCAATCAAAAATGTCGGAAAAAAAAACCTGCTAATTAGAAATGTGGTCACAGGATGTGGTTGTACGGAAGTTACCTACGAACGGAAACCTATTAAACCTGGCGACACTTCAATCGCTAAACTAAAGTTTGACTCAAAAGGACAATGGGGCACTCAACTGAAAACTATCGAAATTATTTCGACAGACTATGAAATAATATTACTTAAACTCAAAGCTGAAGTTAATTAATAGCATAAATACCAATCACAATAATATAACGATTTATAACGTTATATTTCTACGATAAAATAATTACAACCATTAACTAAATTAAAAAATTAAAAAATGAACTCTATTCTACTAACTGCCGGAACTACTCCTGGCGCAGCTGGCGCAAGCAATAGCTGGATGACTATGCTTATGTTTGGAGGTATATTTGTTGTTATGTATTTCCTTATGATACGCCCACAACAAAAACGCCAAAAAGAACTTACTAAATTCCGCCAAGGACTTAAAAAAGGTGATAAAGTTATCACTGCAGGTGGCGTTTTCGCAGTTGTTAAACAAGTTGACGAAAACTCTAATGTTATTGTAATCGACGTTGATACAAACGTTTCACTTCGTATCGACAAAGCTATGGTTATGAGAGATACTGCTGATATGATTCAAAAATAATTATTAAGTAAACTAATAAAACTAAACATTAAATATTTTAATACACTATTATGAGAAGACAAATAGTTGCAGGTAACTGGAAAATGAATACAACACCTGCACAAGGAGTTGAACTAATCAAAAACGTTGCTGCGCAAAAAAAACAAGCTAAAGAATCTGTAGAACTTATTACAGGAGTACCTTACACACATATCTGCTGTGTTAGCGAAATCGCTAAAGAAAATGGTATCGCTATTGCTGCACAAAACTGTGCTGACAAAGCGAGCGGTGCATTCACAGGTGAAATATCTGCCGAAATGCTTGCATCACTTGGCGTGCAATATGTTATACTTGGTCACTCTGAAAGACGCGAATACTACGGAGAAACTTCGAAAACACTAAACGACAAAATCAAACTTGTTTATGATAACAATATGGCTCCAATATTCTGTATTGGCGAAAAACTAGAAGAACGCGAAGCCGAAAAACATTTCGATGTTTGCCGTGCGCAAATCGAAGAAGTTGTGTTTAACCTCACAGCTGCTCAATTCGAAAAACTTATCGTTGCTTACGAACCTGTTTGGGCTATCGGTACTGGCAAAACTGCTTCGGCAGAACAAGCTGAAGAAATCCACGAATTTATTCGTAAAGTTCTTGCTGAAAAATTCGGCGCTGCTGCGGAAAAAACTCCTATCCTTTATGGTGGTAGCTGCAAACCGTCTAACGCGGAAGAAATTTTCTCTAAAGCTAATGTTGACGGCGGCCTAATCGGCGGAGCTGCACTTGTTGCTGAAGACTTCGTTGGAATAGCTAAAGCATTCTAAGGAAAAAAGTAAAACTCCTGCTCGAATAACTGTTATTCAAGTAAAATAATATGCACCCATTACTCTGTGATATAACCTATCTATGAGTAATGGGTGCTTTTTTGTGGCTATAATAAAAATAATAGGACCAATAACTCCACAAAGCTTTAACGGCGAAATTTGATTTTGATACTGCTTGCTAATGAAGTTGAAATTCCCGTGTCAGTGGGTAGGGGGCAAAGACCTCTTCTAATTGCCTGCCGGGGTGTCAGAGACACCTTTTATTTGCCTGTCGGCATTTCAAATTATCGCTATAAGCTCAGGGGCATAGGCGAAGCCTATCAATATCGGTACTAAAAGCACTCGAGTTCTCCCCGCCGCCGCCGCTGAATTTTGAGGAAAATTGCATCGCCAGCAATCCGCTGTGACCAAATACAAAGCTGTCATTAAACCAATCAAATAAAGGCTATGCCCTGCGAGCCAAAGCCTCCCCCCGCGGAGGCTCGCTTACTGGTGCGAGTACCTCCACAGGCTTTGACTCGCAAACCAAAATAAAAAGAGCGAAAACCACCAGCC
>CAMQUV010000112.1 GCA_947037995.1 uncultured Rikenellaceae bacterium | reverse complement strand
TACCCTTGCGTCATAAATTTCATAGCTTTCGCTACTCGTTCTGGTGTTTTTATTAGTCCTTCTCGGCTGGCATCTTCGCCTAATTCGCACAGCACATCGTGATAAAGGCTTTCAAGTTTTTCGCTCATATTACTTTATTTTTTTATTTTAGTTTAAGTGTATCAACCTCCTCCACTTTATCAGGATACTGTATAGTCCTGATAATAGAGTTTAGTTCTGACGCATTATGGCTAACTTCTTCGCCAAGCATCGAGGCAATATTTTGTATCATCGACATATTTCGGTCGATAGTGAGTTGTAATCGCGCCACAATTTCCGTAGTTCGTACCTCAGGATTGTTCATATTACGAACCATAGCAATAGTCATATCTCCTCGTCGTATGCTATATACCGATATATTAAAATCACCATCAGGTAGGTGAAAGTCTGCTCTATCAGAGTCATCGCCAGAGAGGTGTGTGCCTTGGATTATTTTAAACACAGGGTCCGAGACAATTTCGCACAGCGGCACAGATTGATTATGCTCTTTGAACATTTGGCTATCAATCAGTGCTTTGCTTTGCCAGTCAAGTAGCTCAACAAAGTGGGTATTCGCGTGCAGTACATTTAGGTCCGTATCAACAGCTAGTGCAGCCACGGGCAGTTTCTGAATAATAGTTCGCAGAACATTTTTAGTGTCATCTTCGCGCTCTCTGAGGTGTTTAACTTCAGCTTGCAGGAATTTTATTTTCGCTTGTAGTTCAAGAATTTCGCTCATTATATCTCCTTGTAAATGAATTTGTTAGCAATAATAATATCTACTTATTCCATATATCCAAAATTTTTCAATTCGGATGCATTATCTCTCCAGTTAGGTTTTACTTTAACGAAGAGTTCGAGGAAAACTTTTTTGTCGAGGAATGTTTCGAGGTCTTTTCTCGCTAGGGTTCCAATTTTCTTAAGCATCATACCTTGCGTGCCAATAAGTATTCCTTTTTGAGAATCTCGCGCGACATTTATCACCGCAGAGATTTTGTCAATTTTAGGAGATTCGATATATTTCTCGATAGTAATTTCGACAGAATACGGAATTTCTTTTTGGTATGACATCAGAATTTTCTCGCGAATAATTTCCGAGGCAAAGAACCTAAGTGGTTTATCCGTAAGTTGTCCTTTTGGGAAAAATGCATCTCCTTCTGGGAGTAGTGTAACGAGTCTTTCGATAATATTATCCGTATTAAAGTTCACCAATGCCGATATAGGTACAATTTGCGCATTTGGCAGAAGTTGTAGCCAGGTATCGACAAGTTTGTCAAGTTCTTCGGGTGATGTAAGGTCAATTTTATTAATAAGCAGCACTACGGGCACTTCGGCTTGGGCAATTTTTTGAATAAAATCGAGGTTTTTGTCTGGTGTTTCAATGGTATCAGTAACATAGAGAATCACATCGGCATCAGAGAGAGCACCGACCGAGAAAGAGAGCATCGACTCTTGCAATTTATAGTTAGGTTTGAGCACTCCGGGTGTATCAGAGTACACAATTTGGAAGTCTTCACCGCTAACTATCCCCATAATACGGTGTCTAGTAGTTTGAGCTTTATTAGTAACAATAGAGAGTTTTTCGCCGACAAGTCTATTCATCAGAGTAGATTTTCCGACATTAGGGTTGCCGACGATATTTACGAATCCTGCTTTGTGCATTATTTTACGAGGTTTTTATAGAATAGTGGTATAGTTTGTATGCCTTTAAAGAATTGTCCGACGGGATAATTTTCATTAGGCGAGTGTATTGCGTCAGTATCAAGTCCAAATCCGAGTAGTATAGATTTAACTCCAAGTACTTTTTCGAATGTAGATATAATAGGTATTGAGCCTCCGCTATAGAAAGGCACAGGTTTCTTGCCATATACTTCGACAATAGCGTCGTGAGCGGCTTTATAGTTATTAGAGTTAATATCCGCTTGATACGGGTATCCGCCGTGCCCTGCTTCGACTTCGACAGTAACACCTGCTGGTGCAAGAGATTTGAAATACTTAGTAAATTTCGCAGTAACATCGTGGAAATCTTGGTCAGCAACGAGTCTAGTCGATATTTTGGCGTGAGCAGTAGAAGGTATCACAGTTTTCGCACCTTCGCCGATATATCCACCCCATATTCCGCACACGTCCAGTGTTGGTCTAATTCCTTTACGTTCCATCGTAGTATATCCTTTTTCTCCGACAAGTTCGTTAACTCCGATAGATTTCCCAAAATTTTCGTCCGAGAAAGGCGCCGAGTTAATTTGGTCGCGTTGTTCTTGAGTAAAGTTATTAACAGTATCGTAGAATCCAGGAATAGTGACAACGCCATCATCATCAATAAGTTGCGCAATCATTTTAGAGAGCACATTGATAGGATTGGCAACAGCCCCTCCGAAAAGCCCTGAGTGCAGGTCTCTGTCTGGTCCTGTAACTTTGACTTCCATATATGCAAGTCCTCTAAGTCCACAGGTAATAGAGGGAGTGTCTTCGCCGAGCATCGAAGTATCTGATACCAGAATAACGTCTGCTTTGAGTAGGTCTTTAAATTCGGCACACCATTTAGTAAGTTCTCCCGAGCCAATTTCTTCTTGTCCTTCGAGCATAAATTTAACGTTGCAAGGTAGTGTGTTTGTAGCAACCATCGCTTCGAACGCTTTGACGTGCATAAACAATTGTCCTTTGTCATCATCGGCACCTCTAGCCCATATTTTGCCATCTTTGATTACAGGTTCAAATGGGTCGGTATGCCATAGGTCGATAGGGTCAACAGGCATAACATCGTAGTGTCCGTAAACAAGAACTGTGGGCAGCGCTGGGTCAATAATTTTCTCAGCATAGACGATTGAGGGTCCACCCGTAGGGTAAATAGTAGCTTTGTCTACACCAGCTTTTTCGAGCGATGCTTTTATAGCCTCCGCACATTTGTCCATATCAGGACGATGGCTAGGTATAGAGCTTATAGACGGTATGCGAAGAAGCTCGAATAATTCAGTTAAAAAACGGTCTTTATGGGTTTCAACGTAAGTATTAATAGTGTTTTTCATAGCAATAAATATAGTTTAAGGGTAGTTGTATATTATAGTATTTGTATATATTTTTTCAAAGATAGAGAAAAATAAACTCAAAACCATAGTGTGATTGAAAAAAAATCAACTATATTTGCCTAAACCCACACACACTAAAACCAACACTTACTAATGAAACTAGGCACTCTATTTATTGTCACCGCCATAACCTCACTAGCCATCAGTTGCACCAAAACTGACTATACGAAAGTAAATATACAAGAGATTATTGACCTCAAAAATAAAAATATACTCACCTATAACATATACAGCCAAAAAGCACTTGCCGATTCAAACGATAATTATTTCCATATCATACAAGAGGTAATTGTTGCCGAGAAAATTCAACTCGATAGCTGCAAAGAGCTATACCTCAGCATAATTGGCAAACAATACACCGAGAAAATAATCGATACCAATACAATTACCGTCACTAACATAGAAGATAATATGTACAAAATTCTTATCGACAAACAACTCGAAGGATACAACATACTCCCCTCGATGATATCTAATAATAAAACGAAAAAAACACGCGAGTTCACCCCCATACTTACCAAACTTATCAAAATTAACCAACACAACGCCACCGAAATTCACAAATTACTCAATAGAACAACCAACATTGATACAATCCCTACTATCAATATAACAACAACCCTAAATTAAAACAAACTATGAAAAAACTACTACTTAGCATTATCACACTTACGCTGATAACCACAGCCGCTCTTGCGCAAACACCTGCCGAAATTCTTGAAAAATATAATAAGATAACTAACGTTGATAGTATAGACCCTACTGTTGCTACAAATGTTGAAGCAACCATCAAAGCACAGGGACAAACAATAAAATTTAATGCTGTTTCACTTGGCCAAAAAGTAAACTGTACTATGTTCATTATGGGACAAGAGATGAAAGTTGTTAGCGATGGCAAAAAAGGATGGATGAAAATCCCAGGACAGGGAATTATCGAAATCCCTGAAGACCAACTCGCTGCCCAAACTCAACAAACCAACCCAATGGACGCGCTGAAATTCGATGAGAAAAGATATACTCTTACCGTTAAATCAGACGAAAAATACAACATCCTAACAGCCGTTGCAAAAAAAGGAAAAGATAAAGAGCCTAAAACTATCTACTTTAATAAAGAAACTGGCCTCATAGACCAACTGGACGTAAAAACCGCAGGACTAAATACAGTTACAATCGTATCTGACTATAAAGAATTCGATGGACTACTTACTCCTACTAAAATGACAACCTCGGTAGATGGCAAAGAAATGGCCGAAATAATTATCCTAAATTTTCAAACAAACTATCCTGCCCCAGAATTTTTATTCACTAAACCTGAATAATTAAACCTAGTAATAGAAATATCTATACCGTCGCCCGCTGATACTTATAATGTATTGCGGGCGATGCTTGTTTTATATAAATACAAATGTACACCAGTTGAAATAAAACTGTCTTCGTAGGGTAACAGCCACATCCTAATTGCCTGTCTGCATAATGGCATCGGCGAAGCAAAGAATGTCGAAGGCCTCCCCCTCGGCTCTCGATGCCAAGCCTACACAAAGGGCGCAAATGCCAAAGTAAATTGCAGGCTATGCCCTGCCAGCAAAAGGTGCTAACAGCACACGAGTTCTTCCCCTAGCGGAGGCACACTTTTTGGTGGCGGGAACCTCCATAGGATTTGACTCAAACAACACCCAAAACAACATAATGCCAATCATCAGTCGAGAGCCGCCCCCACGGCTCAGACTGGTGGCAACGCCACTTGAAGATTGCCTGTCGGGAGGTCTCCACCTCGGCTCTCGATGCCAAAACAAAACCAACTTACAATCTAATTGGCAATTGACCCCCAGCGGCGGATTCCCCCAGCCGCCGCTGTATACACAGCGACAGCAATCCGCCGTGACCAATTACAAACCAACCTACCAACCAACTTGCAGGCTACGCCCTGCGAGCCAAAGCCTCCCCCAGCGGAGGCG
>CAMQUV010000111.1 GCA_947037995.1 uncultured Rikenellaceae bacterium | reverse complement strand
TAAGTGCAGCAGCTTTATTGAAGTTAGCTTTCGCAGACTCATAGTTAGCTTGTTTCACGTTAACAACACCAAGGTTGTTCCACGCTCTGTAGCATTTATATTTGTTAGCAGCAGCAGTATAGATTTTTTCTTTAGTTGCAAGGTCTGTATAAAGGTTTGCAGCAGCGAAGAGCATTTCTTCAACGTTAAGAGAGTTAACGTCAGTAGCGACAGCATTTTTAAGTTCAGCATCAGTAAGTCCTTGAACTTCAACACTAACACGAAGTTTAGAGCGTCTAAGTTCTGGAAGGATTTTTTCAGCAAGAACATCAAAAGCAGCAGTCATATTTTTGATTTCTCTTTCACGAACTACAGGGTCGCTATACATAGAAAGTACTTGTAGGATAAGTTCTTTGTCAACGATATCAGATTTTTGAACGATTTCTTTGAAACCTTCCCAGTCTTCGCCAAGAGCGTTAACATCATACTGAGTATTTTTTAGAACATCAGTTCTTTTGTATTTATTTTGAAGCGCTTTTTGAGTAGTTTTCGCACGGTTAGTCGAAAGTTTATCATTAAGAGTAAGTGGTCCGTCAGGTGAAGCGTAAGCTTGTCCTTGCATAGCACCAACTGTTTTCTTAGGGTTACCAGTATTAGCAATGATAAATTGTTCAAGAGCGTCAAGTTGTTCCGATTTAAGTTGCGATTTTCTAACCGCAGCGTTTCCGATAAGGAAGTGGATATCAGCTTCTTGCGCTTCGTAAGTAACTCTTTGAAGAGCATCAGGAGCGTAAGCAACTTTGGCATAGTTATCAGCTAGTAGTTGTACAGTAGAAGTACCAAGAGCTACAGCGATATCAGTAGGATACTGAGTAAAGTTTTTGATTTTACCACCTTGTTTAAGACATTTGGCTTCAACTGCAAGAACGAGTTGTGAAAGTCTAAAGTTAGGGTTGTAAGGAATCGAAATATTTTGAGTGTAGCTACCACCTGCTTTGTAAGCGATAGTAGAATAGTTATCAGTAACTTTTTCTCCTTGTAGGAATTTAGCTTCGCCCGCTAGTCTTTCGCCGTTAGTGGCAGAGACAAGAACAGGAGTAACTTTAAGGACACCCCATTTGTGGAATGTTTTAGGAGCAAAATTAACAGTAATTTGACCAACTACGTTATCACCTTTAAGCGTAAGCACTTCAGGTGCGCAGCTAATAGTAACGTTTTCTTTGGCTTTTTTCATCATAGATGAGTAGCACGAGCAGCTAGTCGCAAGAAGAGCAAGTGCAGAAAGGGCTAGTGTTGAAAATAAAAACTTTCTCATTGTGTTTTTAAGTTTAAAATTGGTTATTTTAGTATTGAATTAGTTTCGGGTTATTATTTATAGCGCACTATAAAAAGTGCGCTAAATAATATTTAGTGAAATAGGTTGAAAAAACATTCGCCCAATTTCAAGCAATTCTACTTGTTTAGAGTAGCGCTTTTTTCGATAGTTTAAGTTTACCAGAACGTTGGTCCACAGCCAGAAGTTTGACTTGAATGATTTGTCCTTCAGTAAGTCCAGAGTCTTGCATAGATTCAAGTCTTTCTTTGGTAATTTCAGAGATGTGTAGTAGTCCGTCTTTTCCAGGAAGGATTTCAACAAACGCACCGAAGTCGGTGATAGTTTTAACTTTACCTTCGTAGATTTCTCCAACTTCAGGTATAGCTGTGATTCCATTGATTCTGTTAACAACATAATCAATTCCAGCTTGGTCCGGTCCGAAGATAGCAACTTGTCCGATTTCTCCTACTTCAGTAATAGTAATAGTAGTTCCAGATTCTTTTTGCATTTCTTGTATGACTTTTCCTCCGGGTCCGATAATAGCTCCGATAAATTCTTTTGCGATTTCAATTTGAACCATTCTAGGTACATGAGGTTTGAAGTCTTCGCGTGGTGTTTCCATAGTTTCAGTAATTTTATTTAGTATATGTAGTCTGCCTTGGCGAGCTTGTTCAAGCGCCGCAGCAAGTACTTCGTAAGAAAGGCCATCAACTTTGATGTCCATTTGTGTTGCGGTAATACCGTCAGCGGTACCCGTAACTTTGAAATCCATATCGCCAAGGTGGTCTTCATCACCAAGGATATCCGAAAGGATAGCAAATTTGCTTCCTTCGGCGATGAGTCCCATCGCGATTCCAGAAACAGGTTTTTGAATTGGGATACCTGCATCCATAAGTGCAAGTGTACCCGCACAAACTGTCGCCATCGAAGATGAGCCGTTTGATTCAAGTATATCAGAGACCACTCTAATTGCGTAAGGGCAATCAGCAGGAATCATAGGTTTAAGAGCTCTAAATGCGAGATTACCGTGTCCAACTTCTCTTCTCGAGATACCTCTAGCAGGTCTAGCGTCTCCGGTAGAGAATGGTGGGAAGTTGTAGTGGAGTACAAATCTTTCGGTACCTTCTCTAAGAACGTCGTCAATTTGTTTTTCATCCATTTTAGTACCAAGTGTAACTGTGGTAATAGATTGGGTTTCTCCTCTAGTAAATACAGCCGAGCCGTGCGCACCTGGAAGGTAGTCAACTTCGCTCCATATTTGTCTAATTTCGTTAGTTTTACGCCCATCAAGTCTGACTCCTTCGTTAAGAATCATATTACGCATTGCAGGTTTAAGCACGAAATCGTGGAAATAAACGTGAATAAGTTTTGCTTGTTCCGCTTGTTGTTCTTCAGAAAGAAGTGCAATATAGTTATCCACCAAAGCATCAAACGCGTCAGTGCGTTCGTGTTTAGGTTGTTGGCTTTTAGCGATAGCGTAGGCTTTTTCGTAAAGGTCAGCAACGACTTTATCTTTAAGATTAAGGTCGTGGGTTTCGTGGCAATAGGTTCTTTTAGTAGTTTTACCAAGTTCTTCCATCAGTTCGATTTGAGCTTGGCATTGTTTTTTGATAGCTTCGTGTGCTACTTTGATAGCGTCAAGCATATCAATTTCTTGGACTTCTTTCATTTCCCCTTCGACCATCATAATGTTGTCCATAGTGGCAGCAACGATAATATCGAGGTCACATCCTTGTGCCATTTGGCTGAATGTAGGGTTAGTAATCATTTCGCCGTTAATTCTGGCAACTCTTACTTCCGAGATAGGTCCTTGGAACGGTATGTCTGAAACTGCAAGTGCCGCAGATGCAGCAAGTCCAGCAAGAGCATCCGGTTGAATATCTTTATCAGCAGATATAAGGTTGACCGTTACGAATACTTCCGCGTGATAATCAGCAGGGAATAGAGGTCTAAGTGCTCTGTCGATAAGTCTTGAGACAAGTATTTCGTAGTCAGATGGTCTAGCTTCTCTTTTGAGGAACCCCCCAGGAAATTTTCCATTGGCGGCGTATTTTTCTTTATATTCGACCGATAAGGGCATAAAGTCTACGTCTTCTTTGGCTTTTTTGGCAGCAACAACCGTAGCAAGTAACATAGTGTTCCCTTGTTTAATAACTACAGCGCCGTCGGCTTGTTTTGCGAGCTTGCCAGTAGAGATTTCAATAGTTCTCCCACCTTGAAGGTCAATAATTTTTTTTGTTTCGTTGTACATCTTTTATGTTGATTTATTGTTTTGATATAAATATCCTTGCAAAGGTAGTAAAAAAGTTTAATTAAATAACTTTTTGTGTGCTAGAGATTAAAAGAATGTTAAAAAACTTCTAAAAAACACATTACAACGTCCGAATCACCCTACACGGATTACCCACAGCCACGCAATTTGATGGTATTGATTTGGTTACAACACTACCCGCCCCTATAGTCGCCCCATCTCCTATTGTCACCCCGGGCAGAATAATCGAACCGCCACCGACCCAAACGTTATTACCCAACGTTACAGGCGCTGTCATCGAATTCCAAAATCCTCCACCACTCGACAGTCGCTCGGTAGGATTCGTAGGGTGCATAACCGTATATATATGAACCCCCGGCCCAATCCCGCAATTATTACCAATGGTTATTCGATTGCAATCCAAAAAAATACAATTCATATTTATCTCGACATTGTCACCTATATATATGTTCTCACCATAATCAACCATAAACGGCGCCGCAATCCATACCCCACTCCCTCTGGAACCCAAAAGTTCATCGAGCAACTCGCACAAACGCACCGAATCCGTTGTGTCTGTGTTCTCAAACTGCTTCTGAATCCTTTTCGCCCTATGCCAACGCTCCTGCAATGCAGCATCAGCACAATCGTAAATCTCGCCCGAAAGCATTTTTTCCTTTTCTGTCTTCATTATAGTTTATTTTAAAATTATTAAGTAATCTGCTGCACCATTAAATAGGGAAATACTCATCACCCAACGTCGCAAATAAGTTCGCTAGCGAATGTATTGCCACTACTGTCAGGTAAGCACCCCTCTTATACCTAACGATATACAAATACATATATGCCGCTCCTCCAATAAAAGTGTATATCATATAATGTATGGAATAAGTGTGCCAAAGTCCAAACAATACAGCTGAAATTAAAACTATCCACACAGGCTTCAGGCGAATATAGGGAATTTTCGTGAATAGTAAATATGGCAACGCTTGAAAAAGCGCCGTTTCAATAACAGGAGCAATAATAACAGCTAGTATAATCATTCCACCAAATGAAATCGGCAATTCATCTGGCGGAGCATTAAAATGTACGTTTGGCACTCCCCAGCTCTCTAACATAGAGAAAATAACCATTAATATGATTTTAATAACAAGGATAATTGATATAACACTCCAAACGTTCGCCGTTCGAAAATATTTATTGATTTTTACAAGCATTTTAGTTTTGTTATTTTTTTCAGGTTATCAAGTTTAATGTTTTTCATTATAACATATTTGTTTGTAATTAATAATATCAATAAAATAGACTAAAATAGCATTAGCAAATAAGAATCCTTGTATAGCATCTTTTCTATGAAGTCATTCGTAGTCATATATTGTGATTTTACGTTATTTGGGTTTAAAGTTATGTTAGTTAGATAGTTTTCTGCAAAAGTAGGATTTATTTTCGATTACTTGGCAAATACAGACCTTCCGAACAGGACTGGATAAACCCCCTCCCACAGGCACCCTTTCGC
>CAMQUV010000110.1 GCA_947037995.1 uncultured Rikenellaceae bacterium | reverse complement strand
CGAGATCTACACTATAGCCTACACTCTTCCCCTACACGACGCTCTTCCGATCTGCTGAACTGTCGTTCGAAGAAAAAAATACCTGTACGAAAATTTGCCAAGTGCTCAAAGAATATGGCATAGATTACCAAATCGTTGCAAATACTGGGGTGCTCGCTAAACTTAGTGGCGCCAACCCTAAGCAACCAATCGTGCTACGTGCCGATATGGATGCGCTGCCTATCGTCGAACAAACAGAACTAGATTACGCCTGCAAAACGGGCGCTATGCACGCCTGTGGACACGATGTGCATAGCGCTGCTCTGCTGGGCGCACTCGTAATTTTGAAAAAAATAGGTCACAAAAATGAAGTCTGGGGACTGTTCCAACCAGGCGAAGAGCTACATCCAGGAGGGGCTTCGATGGTTATCAACGAAGGAACATTCGATGGAGTCGAACCAATATTCGTAGGGCAACACTGCTCGCCAGAACTCCCAACAGGGACTATCGGTCTGAAATCTGGGCAATTTATGGCCTCGACTGATGAGATACATATCACTGTCAATGGACGCGGCGGCCACGGAGCTATGCCACATAAAGCGGCGGACGCTGTTCTTGCCTGCTCGGCAATGATTATGGCGATGCAACAAATTACTGCCCGAGGAGCCGACCCACTTACCCCTACCGTACTCTCGTTCGGACGTGTTATTGCGAACGGAGCGACGAATATCCTTCCCGACAAAGTGTTGGTCGAGGGGACATTTCGCACTATGAACAACCAATGGCGCGACCAAGCGCTCGCGAGGATTGAGCAAATAGCAAAATCTACGACCGAAGCCTACGGATGTACTGCCGATGTTGATATTAAACGCGGGTACCCATCCGTTATAAATCAGCCTAACTTAACTGACAGGGTGCGAAAAATAGCTCAAGATATGATTGGCCAAAACGGCGAAGTCATAGAAATCCCTATGAGGATGACCGCCGAAGATTTCGGATTCTATGCCGAAAAGTATCCTGCCTGCTTTGCCCGACTTGGCGTTGGGAACGGTGGTCAGAACGAACCCGCACTACACACCTCAAAGTTCAATCCTAACGAAAATGCCCTTGCATACGGTGCCGCTTTTTTGGCCGCAGCTGCAATCGAACTCAAATAAAAATAAATGCCCCCTTTCTTGAAAAATGGGGGCATTTTACCGTTTTAAGAGATTGTAGGGATTAGTCGTCGTATCTGACGAATGTTCCCTCCGTCGTGAAAACAAGGTCCATTACAAAATTATCCAAATCAATCTCAATATAGCCCCTATCCTCGTCGATTTTCACAACCTTTGAAGAGGGGTGTTTCGCCGCCAAATAGGTATTGATGCCAGCTGGCAGAAGGTGTACAATTGACAGTGGCACAAGCGTAAAGCCGCCATCGACACAAGTTGCCCTGCCCGACTCTGCAAACTCCAAAAAGAACCCATTACCCATCATCACATCATAAGATATGTCGTTATTGTCGCGCTCCTTTTCGATTTGTAGAATCTCAACGCCAGCAAAATGTGTATGGATAAATTCGAGCGAGTTATCAGGTAAATCTGATTCGCTGATAATTTTGTCATAGTTACACGACATTGTAGCGATGGCAATTGCCATTAAATAAAGAAAACGTTTCATCTGGTTGGTAAGTTTTTAAGTAGTATAAATAATTGTTTTGTTTCGAGCAATAAGCGCGGCGAAGGCTAAAGAATTTTGCCGTCAAATGTGATGTAAATTGTCATATCTTCGTCATTAAACCATTTGTCGAGCTCGATTTCGTACATTGACTGCGTGGGAGTTTCGATAACTTCTACGTCGTCGACGCTCCACGAAGAGTATTCTGAGTTTTTGAGCACTTGCTTGATAGAGTCTGGCAATTCAGAGTTTCGCATATCGTATGTTGTTGACTGCCACACTCCTTGGGCATTGAACACAACATCTTTTTCCTTTTGTTGGTGGATGATTTCCACTTTGATTTGTCCATCCTCGCGCTCCGTCCCACGGATAACTGCGCCTTGATATTTTGCTTTGACTTGAGCCTCGGCAGAAATAACTGGGTTGACAGGAGTTGTAGTATTTGCATTAGCGGTCCCGAAGACAAGCGCTAAAAGTGGTAATAAAATTAGCTTTTTCATAATATTAAATTGTTTTTATAGTGAATAATGTGTTACAAATCTAACATCCAAATCTGAAATAAACCTGAATTATTGAAACGTAACCTTAAATTGATGTTTATTTTGTTCGAAACTATATGCAAGCGCAAAGCCATTCTCCTTGCAAACCGAAGAGACAATTGCCAACCCCAAACCCGTGGAATTTTTACTCTTATTGCCCTGGTAAAACCTAGTGAAAATCTGAGGTGAATCCAACGCCTGAGTGCCACTATTCTCGAAAATCATTCTACGAGGACTAATATGTATCGTAACCTCGCCCGAATCTGCATTGTGAATGAAGGCGTTTTTAATAAGGTTTATTATCAAAGTTTTGGCCAAAACCATATTCATATCGACCACCAAATCACCCTCCGAAATAACATTCACCTGTATATGTTGCGACGCATAGACCTCCCGAAAATCAACAACAAGACTCTCTATAATCGTGTTGAAATTGACTTTTTCGACGTCACGAAACTGCTGGTTTTCAATTTTCGACAATAACAGCAACGCCTTATTCAACTTTTTCATATAATCAATCGTCTGCTGCGTCTTAATAATTTCACTCAACTGTTCCTCCTTTAAGTCCGTCCCCATCAGCGATTCAAGCCTGTTTTGGCAAATCGCAAGAGGAGTCTGCATCTCGTGCGAAGCGTTACTTATAAACTGCTTCTGCTCCATATAACTCTTCTCGATTCGCATTATACTCTCCGAAATAGTGGCATTTAATTCATTAAACTCAACTATGTTTGTCGGATTTAACAACGGCTTATTATCGCCCCCGAGTTTATACAATCGCAGCCACTCAAGCACTTTGTACATCGGCGACACACTTGTCTTATAAACCCAAACGTTGATTAACACCAGCGTCACCAGCAACAATACAAACAAATAAACGATAGCCTGGAAAATAGCCGTTAGCAAATCTTCGTGCTCAATGCTTGGCGTGTAAACACTCAAACGATAAGTCTTCCCATCGCTAGAGTGAAACAATGTTTTCAGCACCCGAGCCGGCTCACGCTCGTCTTTATCTACGATATAAACCATATCATTACTCGAGCTGGAACCCAACTCGATATCGACCACACTCGACGATATCAACTCAATGTGATACGAATTGTTTGTCCCATTATTCTGCTCAGGTAGCCGCTCACCACTATTGAACCGCTCGATTATCATCTCACTATAATCGTCCAAATTGTCGTCAATCTCATCGTAAACCTCATTGATTATGATGAAATAGAAAAACAATGCCCATATAGACACAATTGCCGTTAAAGCAATTAAAACCCTTATGATTATTTTGTAAATTAATTTCATCGCTCCTCTGTTATTTTATACCCAAATCCATATATCGTCTTGATAGATACTGTTGCACCTGACTTCACTAAAGTATTTCTTAAATTCTTTAACTGTGTATATATAAAATCAAAATTATCTACCTGGTCAATATGGTCGCCCCATACAGCCTCGGCCAATAACTCCTTGGTAATAAGCGTGTCTGGACGCTCCATCATATATCGCAAAATGTCATACTCCTTCTTTACCAACTCAACGCACTCACCATTGATACTCACCCCAAACTTATCGGGGTCCAATGAGACATTGCCCAAATCTATTGTTAGCTTTCCACTATTGGTGTTGCGCCTCAAAACACTGCGGATACGTGCCACAAGCTCGGACATATGAAAGGGTTTTGCCAAATAGTCGTCAGCACCCAAATCAAACCCAGTAATCTTATCGTCAATAGAATCATTTGCCGATAGAATAATGACATTTTCACTCTTATTCATCGACTTCAAATCCCTCAGAACATTCAGTCCCGAACCATCAGGCAACATCACATCTAATAAAATGCAATCATAGTTATACACCCCAACTTTAGCAACTGCCTCGGCATAACTATACGCAACCTCCACAACAAAACGTTGGGAACGCAGGGCATCAGATATCATCTTTGATAATTCTAAATTGTCTTCTATAATTAATACTTTCATAGGCGGTAATAGCGGGCTAGTTTTGGCAAATATAGTCAAAATATATTATAATATATGGTTGTCTAATAAAAATATCAGGAATCATTAATAGATAAAATTCCATTTGCTTCCAATGCGGATCAAAGCCTGCGAAGGGGGCTGCAAGCCCTTTACTCGCACATAAAAGGAGCCTCCGCGGGGGGCGAACTCGTGTGTCGTTGACACCTTTGGCTCGCGAAAACCTACGGTTTTCAAATGCAATCGAAAATACAAATTATCTCATTCGCAACGCTATTTTCTTTCACCCCACAACAAAAAAAACCACCCCCAAACACAAATACAAGTTCGTGCGCGGGGGTGGTTTTCAATTATAGAATATTATTACCTACATAGTAGGTGATAATATTCCTTTAGATTATATGATATTATTTAACGTCATATACAGGTTTTTGGAATTCTCTAGTACCAGTACCAGCAGGGATAAGGTGGCCACAGATAACATTTTCTTTAAGTTTTTCTAGTGGGTCAACTTTTCCGTTAATAGCCGCTTCGTTAAGAACTTTAGTAGTTTCCTGGAACGATGCCGCCGAGATAAAGCTCGACGTTTGGAGCGCTGCTCTTGTGATTCCTTGGAGAATTTGGTTAGATGTAGCAGGAACTGCGTCTCTGACATCGACATTACGTTTGTCGAGGCGAGTGAGCTGTGAGTTTTCGTCACGTAGTTCTCTCATCGTAACCATTTGTCCTGGTTTAAGCACTTCGCTATCTCCGGCATCCACAACAACTTTTTTGTCATAGATTTTATCGTTAGTCATTCTAAAGTTTCCTTTGTCGATAATTTGTTCCGGAAGGAATCGAGTGTCGCCTGGGTCATTGATTTGGACTTTGTTCATCATTTGTCTAACGATAATTTCAATATGTTTATCGTTAATTTTCACACCCTGCAA
>CAMQUV010000109.1 GCA_947037995.1 uncultured Rikenellaceae bacterium | reverse complement strand
GTACTGAGTGTAATTTGCTGAGTTATATATGGCATAATAGTTCCAGAGTTACCCCCATTAACAGAGCATTCTATCCCTTCCGAGCGTAGGAATGCGGCATCGATTTGCGCCATTGCTTCGACGTCATATCTTTTTATAACAACAAGATTATTCATATTTCGTAGTTTTATTTATTGCAGAGAGGTCACTATAACCGCTTTGATAGTATGTAGTCTATTTTCGGCTTGGTCGAATGCAATACTCGCTTGGCTTTCGAACACTTCGTCCGTGACTTCGATTTCCGTCATACCATATTTTGCGTGAATTTGTCTTCCGAGTTCAGTTTCGAGGTTATGAAAAGCTGGCAGGCAGTGCATAAATTTACACTTAGGATTTCCTGTGATTTGCATCATTTTCGTATCGACTTGATATGGTTTCAGTAGTTTGATTCTTTCGTCCCAAATTTGGGTCGGTTCTCCCATAGACACCCACACATCGGTGTATATAAAGTCAGCGTTTTTCACACCTTCTTCGATGTTGTCAGTAACCGTAATTGTTGCGTTATGCTCATTGATAAGTTTGTCGACAGTGGCTTGGTTTGGGTGGTATTGTTTAGGTGCCACGGCGCAGAATTGGATGCCAGTTTTGGCGCAGGCGAACATAAGTGACATCGCTACATTGTTGTCGGCTTGCCCGACGAAGCAGATTTTGATATCGCTGTTTTCTTTGTCGCTGTGCTCTTTGATAGTCAGTAGGTCAGCAAGTGCTTGTGTTGGGTGAGTTTGGTCGGTCAGTCCGTTCCATACCGGTACTCCTGCAAATTCGGCTAGTATTTCGACCGTTGATTGGTCGAATCCTCTATACTCTATGCCGTCATAGATTCGTCCGAGCACTCTCGCAGTGTCTTTGATAGACTCTTTTTTGCCCATTTGCGAGCCGTTCGAGCCAAGGTATGTTACGTGTGCTCCTTGGTCGATAGCTGCTACTTCGAACGAGCATCTCGTACGGGTGCTATCTTTTTCGAAAAGCAGCGCTATAGTTTTACCTTTAAGTGTCTGTTTTTCGTTTCCTAGTTTTTTGTCCTTTTTAAGTTGAACAGCTAGGTTTATATATTGTTCAATTTGCGCGCAGGTTAGTGCTTCGATTGACAGTAGGTGTTTGATTCTCATTGCCGTATAGTTTTAGTATATTTTTATTCTCTGTCCTATGCTAATGCGTGATGAGCGTAGGTTGTTCCATTGTTTGATTTTTTGAACCGAAGTGTTATATTTAACAGCAATGTGTCCAAGTGTGTCTCCGCTTCGAACTTTGTATGTGGTTCTCGGAGAGTTTGGTGATTTTCGTTCCGATACAGATTTTAGAGGTTGGTCTTTATGTAGGTATTTGGCCAAATAGACACTGTCTTTTGCGATTATCTCGCTATATTTCGTATGGAATATCGAAGCCGCTTTCTGTGGTAGAACAAGCGTGTAAGTTTCAGTGACAGCTGGTACGATATCACGAATGTATTGCGGATTTAGCTCCCTGATTAGGTCGATAGGGACGTCTAGTGTAGCCTCAATTTGAGCGAAGTGGGTGAGTCTTTTGATTTGCACCGTGTCGACCGCTATATTAATATGGTGTTTTGCCGGTTCGATGCCGACAGTTTTGTGGAATGTATAGGCATAGTTTGCTGCAATAAATGCTGGTACGTACCCTCTGGTTTCGCGTGGCAGGTATGCCCATATATCCCAGTAGTTCTTAGCGCCAGGGACTTTTCTCATAGCTTTGTTAACATTACCCGGGCCACAGTTGTACGAGGCTATTACCAGGGACCAGTCTTTGTAGACTCTAAACATATCTTTGAGGTATCTACAAGCGGCATCGGTAGCTTTCACTGGGTCGCATCGTTCGTCGACGAAGCTATTAATTTCGAGGCCGTAGGCTTTTCCGGTGTATGACATAAATTGCCATAGTCCCATTGCGGCCGCGCTAGAGCGTGCTTTGGCGTTCATAGCTGATTCGATAATCGGAACCATTTTGAGTTCCAGAGGCAAGTTGTGTCTCAGTAGTGCCTCTTCTATCATCGGGAAGTAGTATTTTCCGACTCCCATCGCTCTTTTCATAACATAATTTGGTTGCGAATATCTCACCAGGTATCCTCGAACAATATTATTAAATGGCAGTTGCACCTCAGTGGCCATCATTTTAAGTCTTCTTTCGAACACAGCGTCAGAAACTTTGCTCGAAGGGATGTTGTCATCATCGAGAGTGATAAATTCGCGAGTATAATTCTCGTAGAGTTCTTGGTTGTGTCTTTCTTTGAGTATCACGAGCATACTATCGTAGTCCGAAACAGTGTGTTGTCCTTTGATATTGCCATAGTTTTGGTCTATAGCAGCCATTTGCGCATTAGCAGCCAGTGGGATACTAATCAGTGCGGCAAGGATGATTTGGGGAATATATTTTTTTATCATAATAGGTCTTTAAAATTTCAATTTTAGTTTCATACCAACGTTGGTAGTGTGTTGATTAGTAGTAGAGTAGACTTTGAGTTCTTCAAAGCTAGTTGGTTCTATTGTCATCGCTAGGTCTTCGCTGACATCCCAGTTTTTGAGTGTCGCAATAACATATGTATCTATAATACTCAGAGCGTACGCCCCGACCATACAGATGATTCCGAGGTCTCTATTACGCCTGTATCCATCTCGTGCATTTTTGAGTGCTTCGGGCGTGTATCCACCATTAAATTCATCAACAGTTGACGGGTCTCCATCGGCGTTGAGACTATATGCCATTTTGTAGCGTTGGTAGTTTCGACTATTGTAGTCAATAACCGTAGCAATAGCAACGAATCCCCCGTAGTATATAGGTATTCTCCAGTAAGTTTTTGTGTAAAAGAACCCTGCACCAGGGAAAATAGCCGCCAACATCGTTGCTTTGCGCACTGGGTTGTGGTAGCCTTTGTAATTATATACGGCGTCGGCTAATTGATACAGATAAGTAGCTCCTGCCATTGCAAACAGTGCGGTACGTGCTGTTCCGAGTGAGTTCATTTGTCGGTTGAGCGGCGCCACAATTTCGTATGGTTGTCCTAGATTAACAGCTTGTTGCCAATTTTGTTTGGCGACATTATACTGGTTGCTAGTTATCAGTCCCCCTGCCGACAATGCTCCTATGGCCGCAATAAACGTTGGAGTTTTCCAGTATTGTCTATTATTGATTTGCGCCATTCCGGGCACTAGCGATAGGGCGAAATGTGACCCGGGCGAGATTGTATCTTTCGTAAGCGAGAATCGTTGCCTTTGCGCCACTGCTTCATTGAGTTGTTGAGCTGGCGATGCTTTTTTGGGCTTGAGTTCGTTGGTAAGAATTGTAGAGTCTAGGCTCTGCACTCTGAGTGAATCGAGCAACACGCTGTCGGCTTTCGACGCTGTAATTTTGCGCCCTCCGTCTACTTTAATAATCAAATTTTGCGCGCAAACATCCACTGTTCCAATCATTGAAAGGAGCAGTAAGGCTGTAATAGCAAGTAATATTCTACGCATTTTGACTGTTATTTCTTATTTAATAAGGTTTTGGATTCTTATCAATTCGGCTTCAGAGTTGAATTTGATAGTTATTTTGCCGTTACCCTTTTTGGTTTGCGTAACCGCAACTTTCGAGCCGATAACTTTCGATAGTGCAACAGCCACATTTTTATATGTCTGTGGCATTACAGTTTTCTCACCTTTAGCTTTGCTAGTTGGTTTATCCTGTTGGTTTAGTCTCTGCGTGAGCTCTTCGGTTTGTCTGACCGAAAGGTTTTCGATAAGGATTTGCTCGAGTACATATATTTGGTCGGTGTAGCTTTTGACTCCCGCAATAGTTCTAGCGTGTCCCATTGAAATGAATGCCGCTTTAATCGCTGCTTGCACCTCATCGGGTAGTGTCAGTAGTCTCACATAGTTAGCAATCGTAGGTCTTGGTTTTCCGACTCTTTCCGAGAGTTCGAGTTGTGTCAGGTTGCACTCTTTGAGTAGTCTGTTGAAAGTCAGTGCAATTTCAATAGCGTTAAGCTCCTCGCGCTGAATATTTTCTACCAATGCCATTTCGAGCAATTCTTGGTCTCCCACCTTGCGAATATAGACAGGGATAGTCTCTAGTCCTGCCAGTTTTGCGGCTCTAAATCTTCTTTCGCCGCTGATAATAGTATATATTCCGGCCTCTTCTTTGACTGTAATTGGTTGTATTATCCCGAGTCGTCTGATTGATTGTGCTAGTTCGTCGAGAGCATCTTTGTCAAACTCGGTACGTGGTTGCGTCGGGTTTGGTTTGATTTTTTGGAGTGCAATTTCGTTGACAGTTTTATCGTTAGATTTGGTTGCCATCGTATCGTTATGTGTAGAGTTGCTTTGGAAAATAGCATCTAGCCCTTTACCTAGGCCTGTGAATTGCTTGCTCATATTATTTTATGTATCTGTGAATGTGTATTGTGAAAATAGCCTTAGATTAATTGCGCGACAGGAACTCTTTTGCAAGGTTCATATAATTAATTGCTCCTGTCGACATTGCGTCATATAGTATCGTCGGTTTACCAAAGCTAGGTGCTTCTGATAGGCGTGTATTTCGCTGAATAATCGTGTTATAGACAAGCGAATTGAAGTGTTTTCTCATCTCTTCGACCACTTGGTTTGCAAGTCTTAGTCTCGAGTCGTACATCGTAAGTAGGTACCCTTCGATTTGCAATTGAGGGTTCAATCTTTCTTGCACTGCTCTAATCGTGTTGCTGAGTTTTCCGATGCCCTCGAGTGCAAAATATTCGCATTGTACGGGTATTAGTACGCTGTCAGCTGCCGTCAGTGCATTGAGGGTAATGTATCCCAATGATGGCGAGCAATCTATAAGTATGAAATCGTAGTTGTGCTTGATTTGTTCGAGCGCCTGCTTCATTTTGTATTGGCCGTTCTCAATCGAAGTCAACTCTTTTTCGGCTCCGACAAGGTTGATGTGCGAGGGTATTAAGTGGAGCATAGGCAAGTCAACACTCTGCTGCACAGCCTCGTGAATGGAGCATTGTCCGATAATGACACTGTATATATTGTAGTCGGTAGAGATCGGAAGAGCGTCGTGTAGGGAAAGAGTGTAGGCTATAGTGTA
>CAMQUV010000108.1 GCA_947037995.1 uncultured Rikenellaceae bacterium | reverse complement strand
ACTGTTCCTGCTTCTTGCTATCATTACAGTCTCAGTTTCGCTACTTTCGAACCTATTTAGATATATGGCGCAAAGAATTATGGAGAGCCTAAGGATTCACGCCGTTGAGCAAATTAGAAACAAAACTTTCGATAACGTTATACACCTGCAAGCGTCGTTTTTTACCTCGTCACGCAAAGGAGATATTATCTCAAAACTGACCTCGGACGTCCAAGTCGTGCAATTTTGTATTACTAATACGCTCCAAATACTGTTCCGCGAACCACTGCTAATTGGAACTTATATTTTTATGCTGCTAATGATGTCGTGGCAATTAACACTCTTTACAATAGCCGTACTGCCAGTGATTGCACTGTTTATTGGCTATATCGTCAAGAAATTGAGACGCTCGGCTACTGAAGGGCAAACTTCATTTGCGAACATAGTTAGCCTGCTAGACGAATCACTCGGAGCTATTAAAACGATTAAAGCATACGGCGCGTCAGACTATGTCGAAGAAAAGTTTCGCTCGCAAAATGACCACTACTCTAACATACAACGCTCAATAGCCAAAAAACAACAAATGGCGTCGCCTATGAGTGAGTTTCTGGGGATTACCTCGCTCGCTTTTATACTCGTTTATGGGGGAAATATGATTATCGGTGGCGAACTGTCTACCGAAGTGTTTATTGCATACCTGGGGATATTCTCGCAGGTGACTAGACCGGCACGAGCTATTTCGGACGCCTTTGGAAATATTAACCAAGGGATAGCAGCAGGTGAAAGAGTGATGGAGCTGCTCGATACGAAAGCGCAAATCAGCGACAAACCTAATGCAACGAAAATGATGCAGTTTGATGATAAAATAGAGTTCAAAAACGTCTGCTTTGCCTATGAAGAGACGCAAGTGCTCAAAAATATAAATATAACAATCCCCAAAGGGCAAACAGTTGCACTGGTAGGGGGCTCGGGAGGGGGTAAATCTACGATTTCAGACCTTATGCCGAGATTTTACGAGCCGCAGAGTGGTGAAATTACTATCGACGGAACGAATATTCAAGACTATACGCTCGAGTCGCTCCGCTCATTTATGGGGGTAGTTGCGCAAGAAACAATCCTGTTTAACGATACTATCGAAGGCAATATACGTATGGGAAATCATACCGCTACGATAGAGGAGATTACAGAGGCAGCGAAAACTGCGGGGGCGCTTGGTTTTATTCAAGCAATGCCCGAAGGACTCCAAACCAATATTGGAGATAGGGGCGCAAAACTCTCAGGTGGACAAAGACAACGAATCTCAATTGCGAGGGCGGTGCTCAAAAATCCGCAAATCCTTATACTCGACGAAGCTACCTCGGCGCTAGACACAGAAAGCGAAAAAATAGTGCACCAATCGTTGACCACACTGCTCAAAGGGCGAACTTCGCTTATTATTGCGCATAGACTTTCAACTATTCAACACGCCGATAATATAATTGTTGTCGACGCTGGCAGAATTGCAGAACAAGGCTCGCACGAGGAGCTTATTAAAATGAATGGTATCTATAACAAACTTATAGAACTACAACAAATATAAGCCCAACACACACAAAACACCTCAATATGAAAATAATAACCACATTAGCTCTTACTGCAATAATCGGACTAGGAATAGGACGAACTATGGCGCAAGCACCTATTGTGGCCTCGAAAGTGAAACTCAAAACATTCAATGACGTTACCTGGATTTCGGACAAGAAACCCGAAGGGGATAAAATAACTATCATTGATTTTTATAACGAAAACAACCCCTCCTGTGTCAATATCCTGCAAAGCACGGTATTGCCGCTGGCAAAAAAAGATACTACCCTGCAAATAATAGTGCTGGCGCTCGAGAATTCGGCACACCTTGAGAATCTTGCGCAAGGGCATCCTCGAATTATAGTTGGGATAGACACAGAAAAAAAGGTATATGACAAATTTGACGTCAAGTATGTGCCGTTCTCAATCGTCATAGGGAAAGACAGTAAAATCGTGTGGCTGGGGATGATAGACCAATTTTACAATAAGATTAATAACTAGAAAATATGAAAAAACAAATAAAACCAACTTACCTATTCCTCTTTGCTTTTGCTCTGCTGATGCTAGACCAAATCACGAAAATCATTGTAAAAACTACGATGTCGATAGGCGAGGAGATAGAAGTGTTTAGCTGGTTTAGAATATATTTTATTGAAAACAATGGCGCAGCATACGGAATGTCGCTGGGAGGGGAATATGGCAAACTAATGCTCTCACTGGTTAGGCTTATAGTAATAACACTCTTTATTGTCTATCTCACCAAGCTGTATAAGAAAAAAATGAACACTGGGTTCCTAATAGCCTTTACTATGATTATCGTAGGTGCGCTGGGAAACCTAATAGATTCGGCTTTCTACGGACTGATATTTGAGCAATCAACAACTAGCAACATCGCATCACTAACGACAGATGGGTATGCCACATTGCTCCACGGAAAAGTGGTCGATATGCTCTATTTCCCGCTGTTTACAATCGACAAACCGTTCTGGGGAGATACGCCCTACACTTTCTTTAGCCCTATTTTTAATATTGCGGATAGCTATATCACTATCGCAATTTTGTACCTGCTAATATTTCAACGTAAGAATTTAAAATAATCACACTACACTTAGTAATATGCACACTATTATTCAAAGACCCCCACTCGACGCAATATTGCGAGAACTCAGACCGGGACTACTATGTAGACAAACCAACAAAGCGAACAACCTTGTTTATGATTTCTCGGCAATCGAAGCGCCCACACTGATGCAGGAAGTCGGAAGACTACGCGAAATGGCGTTTAGAATGGCAGGCGGAGGAACGGGCAAGAGTGTCGATATAGACGAACTCGACCTACACCCCGATGCTTACAGACAACTAATTGTCTGGGACCCACAAGACCGCGAAATTATTGGTGGTTACAGATATATCATACCACGAACTAGCGATTGTAAACTTATGTCTACGGAACACTATTTTGAATTTTCAGATACGTTTCGCTCAAAATATATACCCAATACAATCGAGCTGGGTCGCTCGTTTATACAACCAAACTACCAAGCTGGGGGGATGAAAGGGCTTTTTGCGCTTGACAACCTATGGGATGGACTTGGGGCGCTGATGAACCAAAATCCGCAAATCAAATACCTATTCGGTAAAGTAACTATGTATGGCGACTATAACGTCGAAGCTCGAAATATGCTGCTGTTTTTTCTCAAAAAACATTTTCCCGATACCGAAAATCTACTCAAAACGAAAAATCCTATTAATATGGATATCAATGAACTAGAAATGAGTAAAATATTTGTCGGCGAAGACTACGCTGCGGATTATAAAATTCTGCAGAAAAGCATTCGACACTTTGACGAAGCTGTGCCACCGCTGATTAATGCATATATGAGCCTCTCGCCTTCGATGAAAGTATTTGACACTGCTGTTAATGATGACTTTGGTGGAGTCGAAGAGACTGCTATACTAATTACTATCGAGGACCTGTATCCCAAAAAAGTCGAGAGACACTTAGTCTACTAAAACAAAAAAATAAATAACGATATATAACAACCTAAATACACAAATTATTAAACGATGAACTTCATTGACGAACTAACCTGGAGAGGAATGATACAGGATATTATGCCTGGGACGAAAGAACTACTCGAAAAAGAACTCACTTCAGCTTACGTAGGAATTGACCCTACCGCTGACTCACTACATATTGGACACCTAGTTAGCGTTATGATGCTTCGACACTTACAGAAAGCCGGACACAGACCAATAGTTCTGGTTGGTGGAGCTACGGGGATGATTGGCGACCCATCGGGCAAATCTAACGAACGAAACCTTATTGACGAGCCAACACTCAGACACAACCAAAATGCTATTAAAAATCAGCTGTCTACACTCATAGACTTTGATAGTGATGCCGAAAATGCTGCCATACTTGTGAATAACTTTGACTGGATGTCAAAATGGACCTTCCTTGACTTTATTAGAGATATCGGAAAACTGATTACGGTTAACTATATGATGGCGAAAGATTCTGTCAAAAAAAGATTTAGCGGCGAAGTTGACGGTATGTCATTTACCGAATTTACTTACCAACTGCTACAAGGATATGACTTCCTCCACCTGCTTGAAAACCATAGCTGCAAACTCCAAATGGGGGGCTCTGACCAATGGGGAAATATTACTACAGGGACAGAAATCATACGCCGCAAAACGGGCAAAGAGGCATTCGGATTGACCTGCCCGCTTATTCGTAAAGCTGATGGTACGAAATTTGGGAAAACCGAAACAGGTAATATTTGGCTCGACGCTAGATATACTACCCCGTATAGATTCTACCAATTTTGGCTGTCTGTTAGCGATGAAGACGCCGCTAGCTATATCAAAATATTTACGTTCCTTGACCAAAAAACTATCGCCGAACTCATAGCGAGACACGAACAAGAACCACACCTCAGAGAGCTCCAAAAAACTCTGGCCAACCAAATTACTACTGATATTCACGGCGAAAAAGAGCTCGAAAAAGCAATTGCCGCAAGCAAAATACTCTTCGGTGGAAACCCCGTTGAAGCTATCGAGCAAGTAGACGAAATGACAATGCTAGACGTTTTTAGCGGAATCCCTCACTTCGAAATCGAACTGAAAGAGCTAAATGAAGGTATTACGTTCTCAACACTTACTACCGAAAAAGCGGCGGTGTTTGCAAGTAAAGGTGAACTCCGAAGACTTGTTCAAGGAGGAGGAATCTCACTGTCGGGCAATAAAATCGCGGATAGCGAAGCTACTATAAATGGGGACGCACTAATCAAAGGTAAATATCTGCTAGTTCAAAAAGGAAAGAAAAACTATTTCCTTATTACTGCGAAATAGATAATTCGACCTCGACCAAACCAATATAATAATAATAATAATAATACCGAAGCACCTACGATTTTACTATGATGTAAAATGGTAGGTGCTTTTTTTGTAGGAGGCTCTGCATACCTACACGCCTATAGCGAAGCTAATGGTAGAGGTATAATGATGAATAGAGCTATAGGAGCAATAGACAAAACAGCAGGAGTAAAC
>CAMQUV010000107.1 GCA_947037995.1 uncultured Rikenellaceae bacterium | reverse complement strand
TTGCAGAGCGAACATTGGGAGGATAAGCAAGATGCTTAGCAGTAGTTTTTTCATTTTTTTGTTAATTGGTTATTTATTTGTTTGTTGTTTGTTTTTGAAAATTCAAAGGCACAGTTGTAACCATCACACAAATATGGTGATTTTTAACCCAAAAATAGTCCCACAAACGGGTCGGATTAGTCCCATTTTTGAAACCGCTTGAAAGTGAGTTGTTTAGCTTGTTTTTCCCTTGAAAGAAATTGTTAATTTATCAGTACAAAATTGTTAATTTGTACATTTGGGCATATAATTCCCACAATTAGGGCTTCATCAAATCGGCTTTTTTCAGTCGACTAAGGTGAACAGGGGAGATATTCAGGTAGGATGCAATCTGTCGTTGGGGGACTTTTTGCATAATATCGGGAAACTGTTTTTTCATATTATTGAACCGCTCGAGGGGGGTCTGAGTATAAATCGACTGAATTCGGTCACTCAACAGAAAAAGATATTTCTCGGCAATAACACGCCCTAAACGTTCGCCAAAGCGAAATGTTGCATAAAATTCGTTTAGCGACTCGAGCGAAACAATAGCCACAGTGGCGTTTTCAGTAGCTTGAATCATATATCTCGAAGGAGCCTGGCGCAAAAATTGTTCGTAGTCCACAGCAAACGTGTTTGGGTTAGAGAAATGAAACGTACGCTCTTGTCCGTCACTATCCACACGGCACAGCCGTAGCATCCCCGAAATCACAAAATAGATATTGGTCGCCATTTCACCATCGCGCACCAAAACCTCGCGGCGCCTGAGCTTACGGTAGGTAAACAACGAGGAGCAACGGGCCCAATCAGTTTCATCTATCTCAATGTACTGAGACATAATGTGACGAATATTTCCGTCTAAATCTAGCTTCATCTATCTAATAATTAACACGTTACAAACTCACGCCCAAAAAACAATCATATATCGCAATATCGATACGCACTTTTGCAAACATAGCTGTTTTTTTCGTCATAATCAACATTTTACATACTCGGCAAATATATTTATAAAAAAAATAGCTATCTTTACAATAAAATATTAAAACTCAATCATACTATGCTGCGAATCCTACCATATATCTTATTATTTACGGCATCCATAACTGTTTGTACTGCACAAAACAGGGGTATTAATAATGGCGAAATCAGGGGCATAGTTATGCAAATTGACACCGAAACGCCCATTGAGGGGGCAGTTGTGACGGTAGTAAACCTTAACATTGCCACAATTACAGAGAGCGATGGCAGTTACACCATCAAAAACGTATCTCCGGGTTACCAACGGGTACACACATTTTGCCCAAATTATCAGACACAGGTGTCCGAATCATTCTTGGTAAACTCGGCATCAGAGACTCAGCACAACATATATCTGGACAGGTTGAAAATACAAGCTGCAGAGGTTCGAGTTGTGGCATCGGCACTCAAGGCTCCTATCGAGAGCCCCGTATCGTTTCGCAGCATCGGGACCGAGGAAATCGACCTCACACCAGGTGCCAATCGCGATATATCGAAGGTTGTGCAGCTCTCTGCCGGAGTTGTACCCATAAGTTTTGGCAACAGAAACGATGTACTGGTCAGGGGCGGAAGTGCCAATGAAAACAAATATTATCTTGACGGCATAGAAATCCCCGTACTCAACCACTTTGCGGTGCAGGGAGGCTCAGGGGGCTACGCTTCGTTAGTTAACACCGAACTACTTAGCGGTGTAAATTTCTACACAGGTGGGTTTCCATCAGAATTTACTAATGGGGTAAGCTCGGTGTTAGATATGCGTATGAAAACAGGAAATAGCGAAAAATTTGGTGCCAAGCTAATCCTCGGAGCATCGGACGTGGGGGTGAACATAGACACACCAATATCGAAAAATGGAAAGACTACCCTACTGGCGTCGTATCGCCGTAGCTACTTGCAATTACTTTTCAATGTGTTGGGACTACCGTTCCTACCGACTTATAATGATTTTCAATTTAAGATAAACTCTAAAATCACAAAAAGAGACGAGGTTTACTTAATTGGGCTGGGCTCGTACGACAAAAACAAGCTCAACCTATCAATCGACGACCCCGACGATGGGCAGCAATATATACTGGGGTACCTACCGAACAATGACCAATACACCTATGTGGTTGGTCTGGGCTACAAACGAAAAATGAAAAATGGGGAAATCACTACGACTTTGAGCAATAATTTGCTCGACAATAGAATCTACAAATATCATAATAATGATGAGGAGCAGGGGTTAGCAATGAATATAAAATCGCGCGAAACCGAATTTAGAGTCCGCAGTCAGGTGAAATTTTACGACTTAGCGGGGTTCACTCTCAAAGCAGGTTTTGGGGCTGGGTATGGCAAAATGAGGGGGACAACCGAGCAAGAAATTTATGCCGATAATGAAATGCAGCAGCTAAACTATTCGAGTAGCATTAACCTGTGGCGTTATGATGTTTTTGCAACGCTCAACCGTGAGTTAGTGAGTGGCAAGCTCTATGGTTCGCTGGGATTAAGGGCAGACGGAATGAGTTACTCGAAGCTAACGAGCAACCCTTTAAAGCAGATTTCACCACGTTTTAGCCTAACGTATAATTTCGCACCAAAATGGAGCCTTGGCACAAGCGTTGGGAGGTATTACCAAGAGCCGGAATACACCACACTGGCTATCAAAGAAAACGAGGCTACGCTAAAATATATGGCCGTTGACAATTACACGCTGGGGATAGATTTTTCGCCCAACAGAAACTCGAAAATTAAGTTAGAGGGGTTTTACAAGCAGTATCACAACACGGCGATTTCGCTGTTAGATTCGCTACCAGTCTCCACCGCTGATTTAGAGGCTTCGGTTGTGGGAGCAGTGCCGGCTGCAAGCCGCGGTAAAGCAAGAGCCTACGGGATGGAGTTTACGTATCGAAATGTTGATTTGAAAAATACTATAATTAATTTCACCTACACCCTGATGCGTTCCGAGCAGAATAAAATGGACCAAAACCTCAACGTTATCAACAATGAGTATTGGGCGTCGAGTTGGGATGTAAATAATATTATTAACATAAGCGCTATTCATAAGTTTCCGCACAATTGGAGTGTCGGAGCTAAATGGTATTTCGTAGATGGGCTGCCTTATACTCCCTATGACTATGAGCTCTCTTCGCGTATTGATGCTTGGGACGCTACGAACAGACCTTATATCGACCCAAAGAAATATAATCAGGAGCGTTCGAGCCCGTATCACCAATTGGATATACGTATTGATAAGGTTTGGTATTTTAAACATTGGAGGCTGGGATTTTATATTGATGTCCAAAATGTTTACAATCAGAAATCTACTAAGCAAGCACTGTTGCTACCTGAGACCGATTCGGCGGGGAATAAGATTATTGACCCCAATAAGCCGGGACACTATAAGATGAAGACACTGGATAGTAGTTTCGGTGGAACAGTTCTCCCTACGCTTGGCATAACAATAGAATTTTAGAATACCCCACTCTCTCATATAGGAATTTTTCAGCACAACAAGATTATGGACACACAGAATCAGATTTTCATTATTATATTATTATTGTTTTATACAGTTCTAATCTCTTATGTGGGATACCGCAATCGCAAGAGTAAGACGAGTGAGGATTACTTCCTTGCCTCGCGCTCGCTCCCTCCGTGGTTATTAGCTATAACTTTCATCGCTTCGTGGTGGGGAGGAGGTTCTGCAATCGATTTGGTCGACCAAGCCCACGAGCAGGGCATAAGCTCTGTTTGGATATATGGTGTATCGGTTCTTATAGCTACCTTCTTGATGTATCTATTCTCTGGGGGAATAAGGCGTATTACTACACTTAGTCAACCCGAACTAATGGAACAGCGGTACGACAGTCGCTCGGCATTTATGCTCGCCATATTTATTATTATATTTATGGTTATAGCCGCTGCAGTGCAGGTTATCGTCATAGGTAATTTTTTCAATGTATTCTTTGGGCTTGATTATACTTATAGCGCTATTGCGGGAACACTGCTTGTACTTATGTACTCATTCTTCGGGGGGTTTAAGGGAGTTGTTGTGACCGACCTAGTGCAATTTGTATTTTTTCTGATAGCGAGTGTCTTTCTGTTTGGTCTGACTATATACTATTCTGGGGGTATGGATATTATCTACGAAAAAGTCATAAACTCACCCAAGGAGGGCTACACATCGTTCTTTCATAACATTGAGAACAATCTGGCCTATGTAATTACTTTTGGCACCTCGTGGATGATACAGGCTAACGTATGGCAACGCATATCAGCATCGCGCACCCCGAAGGATGCACGCAAGATGATGGCGATTAGCTTCTTTGTATTTATACCGCTCTATTTGATAACTACTATCACGGGAATGCTTAGCACTACTATTTTCGATACAGTCCCCGAAGGAGGTATTGTCTCCAATCTGCTTATGCAACTTGATATGCCTATTATTAGCGGATTGATATTCGTGGGGCTCTGCTCCGCTATTATGTCAACGATGGACTCTATGCTCAATACCGGAGCGCTTTCACTTACTGTTGATATATACAAAAAACATATCTACCCAAACAAACCAGCTAGCCATTACGTTTTAATTGGGCGGCTCTCGACTGTTATTGTTGCTGCAGCGGCGCTGTTTATCGGAGTGAAAATTAAATCTGTACTAACTATCTCGTGGATAGGGGCTGATTTTATTGCAACGGGGGTGTTCGTGCCGCTTGTGCTGGGATTCCTCTGGAAAAAAGGAACGTCCAAAGCCGCGTTTGCCTCAATGGTATTCGGACTGGTATTTTCGAGCTACAACCTTGTTTATGCCCTTGGTATTGATATACCAATTGCGTGGGAGATAGCATCAACCAAACAGGCGATAGTTGGGGTTGTATCGTCGTTGGTAATTTTTGTTAGCGTGAGCCTTTTGACTCAGTCGAAGGCCGAACTCAATAAAGCAGAAACTTTTATGAACACAGCGCGCGTTTTGAAACCCCGTACTAAACCACGAGACTAAACCCCAAGGTGTACACCTTAATGTTAGCGACACCCCTCGCTCCGCTAAAGTTACCTACAAAACCACAACCCAAGGAGCCGCCGG
>CAMQUV010000106.1 GCA_947037995.1 uncultured Rikenellaceae bacterium | reverse complement strand
GCCACCGGGTAGTACCCATATATGCCAAGACCATAGTATTGTACCTTTTCCATTATAGGTATTTTGCGTTTATTTCCAAGATTTCCCATATCGTTCTCGCGCTACTCTTTCGAGCTCTTCGCGAGCAGCTGGGTCAGCAATTAAAATAAGTGCACGTGCTCTTTCAACCAGGGTTTTGCCACGCAGCTCCGCGACTCCGTGTTCGGTAGCAACATATTGCATCATAGCACGAGGTGTCACCACCCCACCAGCAGGCGTAAGCGTATGCACAATCTTAGAAGCACCCTTATTAGTTGAGGCGCTCATAGCAATGAAAGTTTTACCCGTGGGGCACAAATTCCCTCCATACATAAAATCGTGCTGCCCACCAACGCCAGAATAGACTCTGCCACCAATAGAATCAGCAACGACTTGTCCCGATATATCAACTTCAATAGCCGAATTAATCGCCACTACATTAGGGTTTTGAGCAATTTTGAATGGGTCGTTTGTATATGCAACATCTTTCATCAACACATCTTGATTATTGTGCATATAATCATATAGTTTCCTCGAGCCAACAGACAGTGTAGCAAGGGTAATTCCTGGATGAATAGTTTTGAGTGAGTTATCAACGGCTCCACAATTTATGAGTTCGAGCATTCCTTCTGTAATCGCCTCAGTATGAATTCCAAGGTGTTTTCTATCTTTCAGGGCCGAAAGCACAGCATTAGGAAGTGCACCGACCCCCACTTGCAGTGTTGCTCCGTCGTGAATATAATCCGCAACATTTCGAGCGATTGCAATATCTAGTTTCGTAGGCACGGCGTAAGGTACCTCTGAGAGTGGCTCATCTACAAGTACTGCTGCAGCAAATTTCGAGCTATGCACAACCGAGTCACCAAAAGTAAATGGTTGTTGTTGATTTATTTGCGCTATGACAATAGTTGCCATTTCCACAGCTGAAGCACTTATATCAACAGACGAGCCCATCGAGCAGAATCCTTTTTCATTAGGAGGAGATACGTTAATAATTGCGACATCAAGTGTAATAAGTTTACTACGAAAGAAGTTAGGTATATCTCCGAGCATAGATGGTATATAGTCGCCCGAGAGGTTATTTACATTATCTCGCACCGCAGGACAAACAAAAAAACTTTTCACATTAAAGCTATCAGCGACACTCTCGTGGGCATATTTCGCAACAGTGGGCGAGATTGCAAAGGCCGAATATATATTAACACCTTTGAGTCTGGGTGCGTGTTCGGCAAGTGCGTTGAGCAGTGTAATAGGAGTTGCGGAGGAGCCTTGATGGAAGATATTATCGCCTGATTTCACAAGTTTCAGGGCGTCGAAAGCGGTAGTAAATTTCATAATTAGATGTATATAATGTTGTGGGGTTAAATATTATTTCAAGGGAAATTCTTTAGTAAAGAGAGCCAATCTATCGTTAAGTTTGTCAATCATATTATCGGGTGTCATCGCCGTACAGGCGCGAATACCCGAGAGTTCGGCACCTGTTGAGAGCAGTGTAACTGCGCTAACTCCGTGTCTGAGGAGGTTATATAGAAGTTGGTGTGAGTTCATATCGCCATAATTGAGTGTAAAGAAAAATCCATCAGCAATTTGATTATCTCCATCAAACTCATAAGGTATATAGAATCCGTGAGCGAGGAATATTTTTTTCAGTTTCCTTGCTCTCTCGCCGTATTCAAGAATATTTTGTCTAAAGTCCAGCATTTTGTCATTAGCGGCTTTAAACATAGCCCACAGAGCGTATTGAGCTGAGTGTGAGCATCCTGAGGATAACGCATAGAGTATTCCATTTATATAGACTGTCCCAAATTTGGTATTATTATAGATATGCCTGTAATTTTCAACCTCTTTATTATAAAGTTTGGGTGATATAACGGCGAGCGAGATTCGTTCACCTGCATAGCTAAATGTTTTTGAGGCAGAGATATGCATAACATAGTTATCAGTATATCTGGCCACAGTAGGTTGATATGGTTGTTCCATTGGTGTGCCAAGTTTGAGTCTGAAATCCATACAGAAATAGGCAAGGTCTTCAATAACTAGCACGTCAAGTTCTGTTGCCACCGTCCCAATCACTTTGAGTTCTTGTTCGGTAAGACACATCCAGGTGGGGTTATTGGGGTTCGAGTATAGGATAGCACGAACGTCATTTTCGACAATAAGTTGCCTCAGTTTGGCTTCAAGTTTATTGGCTCTGTGCTGATAGACATCAAACGACACATAGTTATATCCTAGCACACTGCATTGTAGTTTTTGGACAGCAAATCCGGGGTCAATAAAGAGAATAGTCCCGGGGTTAGGTTTGGCTTGCATTGCCGCAATAATAGAGACCATCCCGCCCTGCATCGACCCAACGCTGGTAACGCAAGATGATGGAGGAACGTCAATACCTACAAATGAGCGGATAAATCTCGAGGCTTCTTGTTTTAGTTGCGGTATGCTGTGCACCGAAGCGTATTGCATCGAAACTCCTTTGGCAAGAGCATCTTGTTGTGCTTTGACACCAATTTCGGGCGACGGTAGACCGGGCGAACCGATTTCCATACGTATGAAATCTACGCCAGAAATATCTTGCATCTGGTCAGCTATGTCAACAATATCACGTATAGAGGCGTTATCTAGATTAGAAATTGATTTTTCGAGCAGCACGCTATCCAAAACGCCACGCTCAATAGGAAATTGACAGTTCATAAGTTTTATTTTTTCAGTTAAGGGGGTATACAAAGTTACAAATTATAATGACATATGCAAGTTTATGTGTTAAAAAAGAGGTAAAACTCCCTTTTAGGCTAAATAAAGGCCACTGAAATTCCATTCTGAACATTCCCAAAATTGCGCTTGCTCTGATTGTGCAAAACTTCACACGAAAAAAACGTTTTTGCTATTTTTTTTCACTAAATTTGCAAACCCCAACCAGACAAACAAATTCCCAAAACAAATAATGGAGAACAACAACCAATATCTAACACTTCGCAGTCTAGCCAACATAATAGACGACACATTGACCGAGGCTCATCTAAAGAGTGTGTGGGTGGTCGGTGAAATCCAAAGCATTACGGTCAACCGAAATTCGGGACACTGCTACTTGGAACTTGTCGAGAAAAGTTCGCTCAACGACTTTGTTCAAGCTAGTTTTAGAGGTATGATTTGGGGGAATATGTATCGCAAACTCTCCGAAAAGTTCCGCACCGAAACTGGCGCAGAGCTACAATCGGGCATCAAAATACTGTTCGCCTGTAATGTCAAATTCAGCGCGCAGTACTCCCTTTCGCTCGAAATCATTGATATAGATAGCAATTACACCCTCGGCGAGAGCGAAATGTTGCGCAAACAAACTATTGCACAGCTACAAAACGAAGGGATTTACGATATGAATCGCGAGACGTATATGCCGCTAATACCACAGAGGCTGGCAATTGTGAGTGCCGAAAATGCAGCTGGGTGCGGTGATTTTTTCAAACAAATAGAAGGCTCACCATACAAATTCGCACTCGAACTATTCAACGCCTCAATGCAAGGCAAAGAGACCGACAGGACAGTCTGCTCGGCGCTTGTGGAAATCGCTCGAAGAGAAAACGAATTCGACGCTATCGTTATTATACGCGGTGGAGGCTCGAAAAATGACCTCCAATGGTTCGATTCATACAATATATGTAGCTATATAACGCAAATGCCACTGCCTGTAATAACGGGAATTGGGCACGAAAGAGATGAATCTATTGCCGATTTGGTGGCGCATACGGCCCACAAAACTCCTACTGCTGTGGCTGCTTGGGTCATAGATAGAGCCGCAAATTTTTATGGCCAAATCTGCTCCACGCAACAAAGTATTGTAGCGCAATCTTCACTCATTATTAGCCGTACGACTAACACCATAAATAACCTACAATCAGCTATTTATAAAAATTCGCAGGCCACAGTTTCGCAAGAACTACTCACGCTAGAAATGCGTCACTCAACTCTGAAAAATAACGCCAAAAATATACTCGAAAAAGCCCTCGTCAGAGTTAACATTTCCCAGCAAAATGCGATGTCAATTGCAAACAATAGACTAGAGAAACAATATACCAAAATAACCCATATCGAAGAACTACTAAAACTCCACAACACAGAAGGCATACTAAAACGCGGGTTTGCGATGGTCAAAAGCAATGGCAAAATCGTAAAAAACTGCGCTAACCTAAAAGAGGGAGACAACATCGAAATCACACTTAGCAAAAAACAAATTACAGCAACGGTAAACAATATAAAATAATGGCAACAAAAACACCTAACACACTAACAATCAGCTATAACGAAGCTCTGGAAGAGCTGCAAACTATCCTCGAGGAACTCAATGCCGAAACGCTCGACATAGACCACCTCAGCGATAAAGTGAAGCGTGCAAACCTACTGGTTACACACTGCAAGGGCAAAATCCTTAAAACTCAAAAAGAACTCGACCAAATTATTGCCGAAAAATAGCTATTATGATTAAACCGCACGGTATAGAATCGCTACTGAAACTCAAAAATGCACTGCTAAGCCCAGATTTTCATAAAGTCTCAGCTATTGCCTTTGAACAAAATCCCTGGTTTACTCCCGAGATGATTCAACGAGCTACGAACGCGATTGCAACACAGTTTCTTGATGAAAAGGCAATACGTAATTGGCTCAATCACTATACCCTACCTCCTGACTTTCAACCACGTAGAGTCGGGATTATTGCCGCCGGAAACATACCTCTCGTCTGCTTTGCCGACCTTATCGCAGCTCTTGTTGTCGGACATAGCGTCACAATCAAACCTTCGTCCAAAGACCAAGTCCTAGTCGAATTTATTGTGGCTAACCTACCCGAATTCGATATAGATATAGTCGAAAAGATTGACCGATTCGATATAGACCTCCTTATTGCTACGGGCTCGACCAACACAACTGACTCTATATCACAACAATACAAAGGAATCCGCTCACTTACGCGAGGAACCAGATACAGTGTTGCTAAACTTTCTGGGGACGAAACCACACAGCAGCTATACGCACTATCGGACGATATCTTCCTCTACAAGATCGGAAGAGCGTCGTGTAGGGAAAGAGTGTAGGCTATAGTGTAG
>CAMQUV010000105.1 GCA_947037995.1 uncultured Rikenellaceae bacterium | reverse complement strand
CAACTCCCTTACCAAAAATAAAGCCCGAAAAGCTAACGAACATATCCAAAAACTAGAACTGCAACAAAAATCAATTCTACTCCAACTAACTATGTTCCCAAAAGAATTTAGCGACCCTAACGCTAATGATGATAAAATTAAACTCCAAAACGAAGAGTTCCTTAACCTGCTGCAACAAAAAGTGATTCAACTTGATGATAATGGCCAACCTAACAATAACAATAATACCATCAACGCAGGGCAATTCTATACCGTACTATTCGCTATAGCACAAACGCAAATCAAACCCGTGAACCTTCCGCAAGGAAACGTCTTTATTAAAAATATTGCCAATAATAAAATCGCTCACTTCGTTGGCAAATTTAATGACAAAGACTCTGCCGATAAACTCAAAAATCAAATCCTTAATAATACTACGTTCAAAGACGCTATCGTCGTCCTTATTAAATAATAACAAATCATATACATAAAAATAAGAGCAACATCGTTATAACAGTTTGCTCTTATTTTTTTTTGCGAAAATAACTAGACAAATATTAATATGACCGTAAGAGAAAATATTCACGCCGTACTTAACCAATCGAAAAAACGACAATCTATTAGCTATATATATGATAGCCTTATGGTTATTACCATTATGGCAAGCATTGCCCCGCTAATGTTCTATAAAGAATATCCCATATTTGCACTCACTGAAAAAATATCCGTCGCAATATTTATTGTCGACTATATACTTCGATGGATGACCGCAGATATCGAAAGCCCTCACAAAAGATTCGCAATCCTGAAATACCCCCTCACTGCATTCGCAATAATTGACCTACTCTCGATTCTACCAGGCATAAACGCAATGAACCAAACTCTAAAAACTATGAAAATCATTAGATTTCTTAAAATTATTAGAGTGCTAAAATTCATTAAATATTCAGGCAAAATTCAAATGCTGCTCAATGTACTCAGAAAAGAACAACAAATTCTCTCCTCAGTCTTTATCCTTGCAGTGTTCTATATATTCTTTACCGCCCTACTTGTCTATAACGTAGAACCACGTATCAACCCAATAACTGGCGAAGTCACGTTCAACTCGTTCTTTGACGCGCTCTATTGGGCAACTATCACTCTCACAACAGTAGGCTATGGCGATATAGTGCCAATAACAAACTTCGGACGACTCGTTAGTATGTTCTCCGCTCTCTTCGGACTCGCCATTATTGCACTACCCTCGGGTATCATTACAGCAAGCTACCTAAATGAACTGCGCGAGAAAAAAAATAACGCAACTCCTGATGATAAAAATCAAAGAAGAGGAATCCTACATAAAATTAAAGATACGACGCACTAAGAAAAACTCGAAACAATTTCGCCCACACAACGCGCAACCGAATCCATCTGCCAGCGCGGCGTTGACGTAGCTCCGCAAACTCCCACACGGCGAATATCTGCTGGCAACAACCACTCAGAAAGTATCTCCTGCTCACTCTCAATGAAATGCGAATTAGGATTGGCCGACCTGCATATCTCATATAATGCACGGCCGTTCGAACTCTTACGACCCGATACGAAAAGTACCAAATCAGCGTTGCGCGCAAATTGCCCTAAAGCATCCCCGCGATTCGCCACAGCTCGACAAATAGTATCAATTACCTCGACCGAACTCTGAGCACGCTCAAGTATAATGGCCTTTATTTGCTCGAATTTCAATAAACTCTGCGTAGTCTGCGACAACATTACAATAGGCCTCGTGAAATCAACATTCACCAAATCAGCCTCACTCTCAACTACAACGGCCTCACTACTCGACCCTACTTTTTGAAGATGAGGATTGTCAGAGTTGAGCGTAACAGTCTGACCAACAAGCCCTACAACTTCGGCGTGACCACGCTTTCCGAAAATAATAACGGTACCGCCAACCTCGTTCATTTTAAGCCAATTCTCCTTAACACGCTCCTGCAACTTAGAGACAACAGGACAAGTAGCATCAATGATACTAATCCCCTTATTTTTTAGAGTTTCAAAAGTAGCCGGTGGTTCACCGTGAGCACGTATAAGCGCAATTGGGTTTGGGAGATTATCATTAAACAGACTATCGAGCGACTGCGCCACATTGAGCCCCAGCGCTTCAAGTCGTTTTACCTCGTTGGCGTTGTGCACAATATCGCCAATCGAAACAACAGTCTGCTCCTTACAATCCGTCGCAGCATTCTCGGCCATCTTAATAGCTCGTACCACGCCGGCGCAAAAGCCAGATTTATCATCAATTACGACTTCTACTTGTCGCTTAGCTGGTTTATTGATATTGTTCATTTGCCAATAAGTTTAGGAGGTAATCACCTGAGTATAAGAACTTAGACGCGATTATCGTCAAGCGTTCCCAGCTCCTCATCGGGAGCAAACACAGGGTCTGTAAGCGTCATTCCCGCAGGAATTTTGAATGCTATGTATGTGATAGGGAGCCCTTGTTCAAGATATTTGCCCTCATACATTGTTTTAATCGACAACACTGGGTCCGCAAAACCCGTTCCATAAATATCGTTATTACAATGAACTGGCTTAATATTATTATGTTCCAGCACAGCTTTGGTATATTCGTGGAGGTGTTGGCTATCTGTTTTGAGTTGAATAAGCGCTTCGGGCTTAAGGTATTTGGTGTATTGGTTGAGGAAAAAAGGGCTAGTAAGTCTTTTTTTCGCACGTTGTTTTTTGAGTTGCGGGTCAGGAAAAGTAATCCATATTTCGCTAACCTCGTCCGTATCGAAGATATTATTAACAAATTCGACGCGTGTGCGTAGGAAAGCCGCATTCAGAATTTTTTGGTCATTAGCAGCTTTAGCACCGTGCCACATACGCGAGCCTTTAATATCGATTCCGATAAAGTTTTTCTCGCTAGAGTTTTTGGCCAAGTCGACGGTATATTCGCCCCTACCGCACCCCAGTTCGAGGGTTATGGGTTGATTTTTTTCGAATTGTGTTTTATTCCAGTTTCCTTTGAGTGGGTGTGTGACATTAAATATTTCGTGAGTTTGCGGTTGCACAAGACACCTAAAGGTATCATTTTCAAGGAATTTTCTGAGTTTATTTTTTGCCATTATATGGTTTCGGTTATAGTATTACGGTTAGTTTTCGGCGTTATTGTTATCAGTAGAGTCAATGGGATACAGGGCGTTAGTAACGTTAACTCCAATAAAATATATTCCCTGCGCGTATTTCTGAGGTACGAGTAGTTTCACGGACATTTCCACGTCAGCGTACTGTTTGATAGCAACATTTTTCCTGTACGGTAATTTGAGCGAGACGTATTCGGCAAAGCTATCTCCGCTCCACAGCTCGGTTTTACCGGGTTTACTATTATTTTGAACAAGTTTCAGCGAAATAGTATCAATAGTGGCGGTAGCATTGTTAACGATAGTTTTGACGATTAGCGGAATCTGGCTATATTTATATTGTTTATTATGACGCACAATAATGTTAATATCGTGAGTTTTCCTGTTATATCCAGTTTTGAATCGAAATGTAGAGTCGGCATTGAGTTCCTGGATTGTCAATGTTTTGGAAAACTGCGCCATTACCCCACCATTATTGCGCGAACAGCCAATGATTATGGGCACAGAAGCACACATAATCATAGCTATATAGAGCAAATTTAGTTTTACAATGTTATTTTTCAGTTTTTGGCACACCTCTGTTCGGACGTTTATAATTGTTGTTTGGTCTGTTGTTTTGGCGTGGCTCACCGTTTTCCTGTCTGCTATTGCTGTTCGAACCGCTGTTTTCAGACGAATTGGTTTCGCCATTCTCTGGTCTTGGTCTCGAAGGGCGAGGGCGATTGTTTTGTGGTCTACGACGATTTTCACCAGAATTATTCTCGCGAGAATTGTTCTCACGCGGATTATTTTCACGATTACCATTCTCACGGTTACTATTTTCACGGTTGCTATTTTCACGGTTGCTATTGTCGCGGTTACTATTATCGCGATGTCTATTATTATTTCTACGAGGGTTGGCAGTCGCTCCTTTATCAAAACGCGTAAGGCTATCTTGCCCTACAACATTTTCGAATGCAGGTTCTTCCGAACTAACTTCAGGTGTTTGCGCATATAGTCCTAGATTCTGTGGTTTTTGCCCACGTTTATTCATCGCCATAATTTGTTTCACTTTATCGATAGATAGCATCGTAAGATTGGCTTGATTTCGAGCATCGGGCGAGAAGTACATTGTCCCTGTTAGAGCATCTGTTTTGACAAGGAAGTAGTTAGCATCTAGTGTTTCGAGCGGCTGATTAACGCGTGGCAACGACTCGCGAGCGTCTACATAGACATCGACTTCATAGTTAAGGCAGCATTTAAGTTTACCACATTGCCCTGCAAGTTTCTGAGGGTTAGGCGAAATATCTTGTACTCGCGCCGCATTAATACCTACTGTTGAGAAATTGTTTTGCCAAGTTGAGCAGCACAGTTCACGCCCACAAGTAGCTAGCGCGCCGATAAGTCCGGCCTCTTGTCGTGCTCCGATTTGTTTCATTTCGACTCTAAGTCTAAATTGTTCGGCGAGCACCTTGATAAGTTCTCTAAAATCGACTCTTCCGTCAGCTATATAATAAAAAATAGCTTTCAGTTTATCAGCTTGATACTCAACATCACCAATTTTCATATCCAGCCCAAGCTGGCTAGTAATCTTGCGTGAGCGTATCATAATATCGTGTTCCATAGCGATAGCCTCTTCCCAACGAGCGATGTCAGTAGGGTTTGGTTTACGTATGATTTTCTGGAACTCTTTGCCTTCGGGTCTAAAGCTTTTCTTAGCCATTTGCTTGAAAACCATATCAGTACACATAGTAACAATACCGATATTCACTCCTGGATTAGATTCCACAACCACAACATCACCTTTTTTGATAGCTAGTTGGCTAGGGTTTGTAAAATATCCTTTACGTGTGTTTTTGAACTGTATTTCATACATATCAGTCCTTTTGAGTGGGTTTGGTATATATTCAAGGAAGTCATAAGTAGCCATTTTCTGGCAACCGCTTTTATAGATTGCGGTATTTTCGTTTTTATCATTTTTAGCAAAGCAACAGCCTCGCGAAACATCATTTTTCATTTATTGTGTGTTAT
>CAMQUV010000104.1 GCA_947037995.1 uncultured Rikenellaceae bacterium | reverse complement strand
GGTTATCTTTATAGTCTACGTCAAATATAGTGTATTGTGTTACTGTTACAGTTTGCGTGGCGATGGTGTGTGTGCCGGTGGCTAAATAACCGAAAAGGCAAATGTACGAAAATCAGTAAACTCCTCACAAGTCAGCGCGCGCGGGAAGCTCATTATGTTTAACCGATATGGTTCGTGGTTGGCATAAGAGGGATGTATATATTCATAGTCGTTAAAACAGAATCCCTCGCGTTTATAAAATTCAACACGGCGCAGTTGCATCTCATCGACTGGCGGCTCAACCTCCAATATCAAAACCTTGCCACTTATAAGCCGTTTCAACTGTTCAATCACAGCTCGCCCAAAACCTCCACACCTTTTTTCGGGCATAATTACAAAGTGCTCACCATAAACAAATCCCCCTGCATCCCAACAGTAGAAAAGCCCGAGAAGTTCATCCGTATCATCATAAATCTCATAGGGCAAAAATCGTTCATCGCTTAGCGCCGCCTTATGTTTTTCGATAGTGCGTCGTTCTTCGGGTGGGAAATTATCCATATATAATGCCCATAAACTTTGATTGATTTCACGATTTAAAATTAGTTTCATTTTGTTTGCCTATTTATTTATGTATTAATGCTTTTATGCAAATATATGAAAACATAAATCCACTTACAACCTAAAACCCCCGAGATATGAAATATTTTTTCTATATTTGCAGGAATATTCTCGTCACACGCGTCGATACCCCTAAATACTATGAAAAAATACTATACAATACTCGCTTTATCTCTACTGCTGCTATGCCAATGTTCAAAAAAACCTCTCGTTGGCGAGAAAACAGCAAGGGATATACTTGTCTACATCATAGCAGACAATAACCTTGCATCAAACCTAGATGCTGATATAAATGAAATGGAGGCGGTCTGGAACGAATCATACGACGGAAGGCTATTTGTTTTTCACAACACAGGCAAAAACTCAATACTATATCGTATCAAGCACGACACTGACCTCAAACACATAAATTCCGAACCACTAATTCAATTTAATTCGGACTTTGACCCCTGCAAAAAAGGGTCTCTAACAGAGGTTATGCAATTTGTAAAAGCTAGTTACCCTGCCAACCAACACGCTCTCGTAATAAGTTCGCACGGCTCGGGATGGTTACCAAACCTAAATTACACATCGACTTATACGCTCGACCAACATTCAAAACTATTACGCCCCACACAAGCGCACTCCAACGACAGCAGCGAGCGTACTATCGGCTCTACATATAAACACGTGACCGAAATCGAAATGTACGACCTTGCCACTATGCTCGAATCTTTCGAAAAACTCGAATTCATTATGTTTGACGCCTGCCTGATGGCTTCGGTCGAGGGACTGTACCAACTACGTAATAGTGCGAAATTTATAATTAGCTCCTCAGCCGAAATACTTGCCAACGGAGCTCCATACGACAAAATGATGCCGCATATGTTTGCCAAAAACGCCCCCGATGTCAAAGCGATGGCCAACGATTTCCTACTATACTACGCCGGACAGTCTAGCGAAGTATTAAGGTCTGCCACAATATCAGTGGTGCAAACAGACAGACTCGAGACGCTAGCAAATACCATAAAACAAATTATACCTCAAAGCTCCATTAATTCATATACTACGGCAGGGGTTCAACAATTTGGGCGCTACCCATACCAAGACACGTTCTACGACCTCGAGGATTTTATCACAAAAAACTATAACCACTCCCCCGATATTAATAACCTGCAAGCAGCGCTCGATTACGCAGTGGTCTATAGCGGGGCAACCGATTATATGTTTAAAGGTGCAGGAGGATTCAAAATCAATACACACTGCGGCCTCACTATGTACGCACCCCTACAAAACACTACCGCACGAAATAGACTCAATATCTATAACACCAAATACGATTGGGGCAAAGACAGCAACCTTAGCACGGTTTTTGCTTACTAAAATACATTACAAAAAAATAAAAATAAACCCATAAATACTACCAAATTATGTACCTATTCACATCTGAGTCAGTATCAGAAGGCCACCCAGACAAAGTAGCCGACCAAATCTCTGACGCCGTACTCGACAAATTTCTTTCAGCAGACCCAAACTCAAAAGTTGCCTGCGAAACACTCTGCACAACTGGACTTGTCGTTGTTAGCGGAGAAGTCAAAAGCGAAGCCTATGTTGACATTCAATCGACTGTCCGCGAAGTCGTTGCCAAAATTGGATATAACCGCTCTGAACTTATGTTCGAAGCTAATTCTTGCGGTGTACTATCGGCCATACACGAACAATCACCCGATATTAACCAAGGTGTAGAACGTGAAAACCCAGACGACCAAGGTGCCGGAGACCAAGGAATTATGTTCGGATTCGCCTGCGACGAAACAGCATCGTTTATGCCTGCTACAACTACTCTATCACACATTATTCTAAAAAAACTTGCCCAAATTAGACACCAAGGTGAACTGATGACATACCTCAGACCTGACGCCAAATCGCAAGTTACTATCGAATATAACGACAATGGCAAACCAAACAGAGTGCACACTATTGTTATATCTACACAACACGACGAATCGGCTTCTATCGAACTGATTAAATCTGATATACAAAACATTCTTATGCCTGCTATAAAACAAGAATTAACGCAAAATAATGACCACCTTCTTGGACTTATTGACGACCAATATATCCTGCACGTTAACCCTACCGGGAAATTTGTTATCGGTGGACCTGCCGGAGATACCGGCCTAACGGGTCGCAAAATCATAGTCGATACATACGGAGGACGTGGCGCACACGGTGGCGGTGCATTCTCAGGAAAAGACTCTTCTAAAGTCGATCGCTCTGCTGCTTACGCAGTTAGATATATTGCAAAAAATATGGTGGCAGCAGGAATAGCACCCGCCGTGCAAATCCAAATAGCTTACGCTATCGGAGTCGCAAAACCTGTAAGTATCTATGTAAACACATTCAACAAAGCTAATGTCGATATGTCTGATGGCAAAATTGCGGAGAAAATCGAAAAAATATTCGACCTTAGACCTGCCAAAATTGTCGAAAGATTTGGACTCAAAAATCCTATATTTGAACCGACTGCAGCGTATGGACACTTTGGACGAGAACCATATACGGAAGTAATCAATGGCAAAGAAATGCAATTCTTTGGATGGGAAAAACTTGATGCCGTAGATACTCTGAAAAAAGAATTTGCAATCTAATATACCCCAAAACACATAAATACACCCCCGGGAAAAGCATTTTAAAGTGCGTTTTTCGGGGGTGTTTCTATTTATTTTTGCTGAGAATTGCGCGAGCAAATAAGCACGTCGCTACCGCCACGGTGAAAAAGTTCAAAAACAGAATAGCAGCAATAAATCGCTGCTATTACTTGTATAGTGGTAAAACTAGAGGGTATGAATCGCTGTAATAATTTACAACACCCTGAAGTCTTATATCGTTTTTAGGACAGTTTGAATATTATTCATACGTTGCAAAGCGTCTTCTTTTCCGATTATCTCAAGAATTTCGGGCAACGAAGCGCCACCGCTCGCCCCAACTATTGATAGTCTCAGGGTATTCATCACTTGTCCCATCGGCAATTCACGCTCTTGAATCCAGTCGTGCAGGGCTTTATCTAGCACTAGCGCAGTAAAATCGTCGATTTGCGTGAGCATTAGGGTTATGTTTTTGAGGTGTGTTGGGTTTTCATTTTTCCAGAACTTCTGTACAACTTTTTCATCGTATTGGGTTGGTGCAACGAAGTAAAATTTGGCTAGGGTAAGCAGGTCAGGTATAAGCACCGCTCTAGCTCTAACAAGCTCAACGACAGCTGCAACTTTTTCTTTTGGGGCGGTAATTTGAATTGTTTTAAGTTGACTATCAAGCAATTGCGCAAGTTCTTCATTAGGTAGTGCGCGTAGGTATTGCTCGTTAAACCAAAGAGCTTTTTGGGGTGAGAATCTTGCACCAGCTTTACTAACTTTATCAATTGAGAAGAGCGAAATCATCTCATCAATCGACATAATTTCCTTATCATCACCGGGATTCCAACCAAGCAGGGCAAGCATATTTAGAAATGCCTGAGGAAGGTAGCCATCTTCTTTGTATCCACGAGATGTAGTCCCATCTTGCGGTGTCCATTCGAGAGGAAAAACAGGAAATCCAAGTTTATCTCCGTCTCTTTTTGAAAGTTTCCCATTTCCTTCTGGCTTTAAAAGTAGTGGCAGGTGGGCAAACTGAGGTTGTACTTCACTCCATCCAAATGCTTTGTAAAGCATAAAGTGCAGAGGCAGCGATGGCAACCACTCTTCTCCACGGATAACGTGCGAGATTTCCATTAGTTTATCGTCAACAATGTTAGCCAAATGGTATGTAGGCAAAGCGTCAGCACTTTTATAAAGTACTTTATCGTCTAGCGTAGAGCTATTTACATTAACTTCTCCGCGCACAAGGTCGTTCATTTTAATGATTGTATTCTCTGGCATTTTAAAACGTATAACCCATTGGTCGCCTCTATCGATACGTGTTTGCACCTCCTCGGGAGAAAGTTTCAGTGATGTAGAGAGATTTTGGCGAATTGTGTAGTTATACGAAAAAGTTTTGCCCGCAGTCTCTTGTTCTTTGCGGATAGCATCAAGTTCTTCGGGGGTATCAAAGGCGTAATAAGCCCATCCGTCTGTTACGAGTTGTAGGGCGTATTTAAGATAGATTTCGCGTCTTTCGCTTTGGCGATAAGGTGCGTGTGGCCCCCCGACAGAAACGCCTTCGTCAATGGTAATGCCACACCATTCGAGACTTTTAATGATATAATCTTCGGCTCCCGGGACAAATCTTTGTGAATCGGTGTCTTCGATACGAAGAATGAATTTCCCACCCATTTGGCGAGCAAATAGATAGTTGTATAATGCAGTGCGAACACCGCCAATATGCAAAGCCCCCGTAGGAGATGGAGCAAAGCGAACTCTAACGTTTTTCATATAGGTGATTTTTTTAAAAATATTGATACAAATATAAACAAAATATTTTAGAAGGAGGGGATTTGAGTAATTATCCGCTGCGAGAGTGAAGAGTTACACAGGAGGTACACAGGAGCGAACACCCTCAAATCATATATACTCAAACTAACACAACCACACT
>CAMQUV010000103.1 GCA_947037995.1 uncultured Rikenellaceae bacterium | reverse complement strand
ATCGACATCATTCATAGTGAAATAAGCGATAACGCCTATCATTCCACCCAAAACTAATACGAACATAACCAAGAACGCCAACGCGTACCACTTCTGTAACGATGCGTCGGACTTGTACATCTCACGTGCCGAAATTCGGTCGTCAATGTTGCGACCCAACGACTCGTTCAAGTGCTCCAGTTTCTCGTCTTTTGTTGTGAAATTCTTGTCGAAAGCATCGCCGACCTTGCCGACTGCACCCCCTATGGCATTTATTATTTTGCTCATCGTTATAATGTTGTTATTTGTTTAATTGCTGCAACGTGTGCCAGTGCAATAGCGTTGCGACCCTCTTCGCTCATAATGTAGCGACAATCACTCTCGGTGTCCATAAAGAAGTTCTCCGTTAGTACTGCAGGGCAATGAGTCTTGCGAAGTATGTAGAATTGGGACTCCTTATCCTGGTCGCTATCAGTGTTGTCAAACCTCATTCGCCACTCTGGGAATGCTTTTTCAGCTTCTTGACATAGGACGCTAGAAATAACATCCGACTTTGTTTGCCCTACGGAGGTGAAACACTCCCAACCAGTACCGCCGCCAGCATTAGCGTGAACGCTGATTAAATAGGCGTTTTTGTTTGTGTCTTGCCATATCTTATTTGCTCGCCTGCAACGCTCGCCAAGTGAAATATCACTCTCCTCGGGAACTAAAACAATGTAGGCTATACCCATTTTGCCAAGCTGTATTGCTATTCGCCGAACAACATCCCTGTTGAACTCATATTCGAATAGCTGCTTGCCATCGCTCCATAAAGGCGAGCGCTTACCTGGTGTTTCGATACCGTGCCCGGCATCAAGGATTACTAAAGGTCTTGTTTTCATTTGTCTTTGTTTTTAATTAGTTATTTTTTGTTTTCTTTGGTGTCTTCGATTATGTCGGCGAGCTTCGATTTGCCGAGCAACTTGAATACGTTTATCTTCTTGTCGATACCCCTCGATGCAAAATAGTTGCTAAAAATGCTCGAAAGCTCTATCCCATACACTACTAGCAAAATGCCGAACGATAGAACTGGCAAGCCCAGAAACTCCCCGAACACTGACCCAAACACTCCTGCGACTGTTATCCACGAAAAGTAGTCTATCAGCTTGTTGAACGAACGGCGCCACATCCGGGATACTCGTATCACATCTTTTCGTCTTCTCGCAGCTCGCACACCAAAACGACAATCCACAATGATTAATACCGCCGCTAATATCATAAATGGCGCAAGACTCGTATAGAAACTCACTAGTTGAGACATCACGGCAGCAGTTGCACTACCTGCTATATTTCGTTCGCTCATAATTCACCCCCTTCCTTTGGTTTTGGTAATTGGGCTTTGACTGTCGCTTTGGCCTGTAGCCACGCCTTGCACACTTCGTTGTCGGGGTTGGCTTTGGCAAACTCCTCGACTACGTAAACCATTAGTGGGTCGGTGTCGCTTTTGTAGCGCAACTCACGAGCAGTTCGCACCGCTTCGGTTTCTTGTATTAGTTTGAGTGCTTGTCGTTCTGCGATGACTTCAGCGGTTACAGGTACAAGCTGTTTATCAACGATGGTCATCTCGTGCCAATTTTCGGGCAGTTCGCCAATTGGGATGATTGCGTAGTTATCGCCAGGAAGATTAGCCTGTATTTGTTCTAATGTTCCGAACTGGGTGCCGTTTTCAAATATTTGATTACCCTCAGTGTAGAGGGCTTGATAGTATTGTTCTGTTTTCATTAAGGTTATGGTTTTGTGTATTTTACAGATATATTGTATGAAGCTCTCAATAAATCACTCGACAGTGACCATACGAAGTTCTGATATGCCCCAGTGAGAAAAGAATCAGGTCTGACTAACCATTTATTACCAGGTGCACCATTGTAAGAGAAATATCCACTAATACTTAAAATTCTATCAACAGTACCTATTCCCATTAATTCTAAAGAGCTGTAAGGAGGCATTACTGAAGGTATAGTTCCCTTAATCATCCTTACATAAACAGGTTTACCATACCACGTCTCGCCAGTAGCCTGCTCAGTAGTTGAGGGGGTGACTGTTCCAAGGTGGTGTTTAATAACGAAACCTATACTATCAAAATCAGCAACCGTAATAGGTGACGTGTTTGATTTCGTCACAACTATTCCAATATATTGGGGCTTCTTACTGAATAAAGACAACCAATCTGTAGTCTCGCCAGTACTTAATCCATTGTCATCATACATAGTAAAATGCGCTAGATACGTTTTGTTCGTCAATTCGATTGAAATGCCCATACCAACATATAATAGCTCTTTTAGTCTTATTCTCAAAGTACCGTTTACGTCACTTTTTGTCTCGTCGTACGTTAATCCCGATTCAGACGTGCCTGCGTTACCTTGCTCAAACATATCGGCAGTTAGTACTGGTAATGTATTTATCACTTTGCGCGCCTCGGTAATGTTCATCAGTCGCGTTTCGCCATCGTGGGTGGTGACAACTACCTCTTTGACCTGGTCGGCGGTGATAACACCCACATCTGCCACATCCATATCGAGCGGTGGTTGAGCCTCGGGCGTTGGGATATTCTCGGGAGTCGCCTTGTCTTGCACGCTCCCGACTTTGTTCTTTTCGTTCATTCTTACTTATCTATTTTAATTGATTTTTATTTACTATATTTGCCTATTATTTACATTGAATCATACATTTATTACTATGAAAAAACTACTACTCTCCCTAGCCATATTCGCTCTTGCTACCAGCTGTGAGGATAAAAACCAAGTCCTCGACCCACTGGCCAAACTCGCTATAAACGCGCCCGAAGGAAGCAAAACAGAAACTAACCCAAAATACAAAACTCCGCGCGAGGTCATTGAACTTACTACGACATTTGTCCTTGAAAACTTTGAGTATGCTCCAGATGAGGATTATGTTGCACTGGGCATTTCTGACCAGCAAAAGGACTACGTGAATATGCGAATACTTATGGAGGGAATAGATGTTATAAAAGACGATGCACTTAGCCCTGTTATTATTGAGGGTGAGCATTTTATTTTGACAACAAGAATAAATCAAGAAACTGGCGAAGTTGACCCAACAAAACCAATCTCTGATACTTTGGCATACGTTCCTAATGCTCAACTTAGAGCCGTCGAACCACTTATTAAGGCAGCGTACGAAGCTGGAGAGTATGACCAAATGTACGAGATGTTTCAAAATTCGCTCACATTTATTCCAATTAACGGAGAGGACTTTGCGAAACTTAAAGCAGAGGGTAGAAATTAACTTTTTCATTTAATTGCTCCCAAATAAGAAAATATTGAAATCGCCATTTGAGTCAACATCGACATAATTGGCGGTTTCTGCTATAACTTTTGCCATAGTACAACGTCCAAAATACGTGAGTGACGCAGAATATCCAGTATGACCTACATTGTGGTAAACTCGCTTGTTTGCTGCACCATTAACTTCGTTCCTTGCTTCCGTTATGCTAAAAGCTCCGCCTTTTTTCTGTATACTCTTACCGTCTATTATCCGAGCTTTACATAGATAACCGGGGGTGTCCCAACTCAAACCTTTTGATTTAACAGTTTTTTTATCAATATCAACTTTAAATAGGCTATTAGCATCATTTTTATTTGTCAGATTAATTCCGCTACTATCATACCTCGCAGTACTCCTAGCAGTCCCAAAGGTGAAATGCGGGCGCATATTATACCCCGTGCTATTTCCCGCGCTCATAGCTATTGTTTTGTCACCCTCGACACTGAAACCCTCCAACATATCGTCCAAAAATATCTCCGCAGGTCGAATACGTATACCACCCATATCAGCCGTAACGGTATCAATAACCCTTGCTTCTAAATTCTCGACATCAATATTCTCCGCTTTCACAAGTGGTTGACCATTTGCCCCAATCTTAAACAGCGCAATAGGCTTGTCTTTATTACCTTTAACAAGAAACTTATCGGCCGTTACAGTGACTTTTTTATTCTCTATATCGATACCCGTCTTCAGTAAATCGTCATTGCTAACTTTCAGACTTATCTTAACGTTCAACACCTCGAGCAGAGCCGACAGCCCATTAACATTCCCTACCTGCACCACCATACTAAAAGCATATATTCCATACTCCTGTGTCCCATCGGTTACATCACCGATATATCCTAGTTGCACAGCTATGTTTTCGCGTGTAACTTTTTGGCTATTCACCTTCTCCTGCACGCGCAAGAAGTATTTGCCACTGCTCGGGTCTTTGCCGATATACATCGACCCTTGTCGAGTTACATCAGTATCATTGCCCACGCGCGCCAGCTCCAAATCCTTGTCGGGTTCGATAGTTGTGTCGCCCAACATAGTAATGATATAGCCTTTCGACAGAACCAATTTAATGTAATAAAACACGGTTTTAAACTCCACATCGGTTTTATTCTTACGGTAGATACCTTGCAGTATATCGCCTTTTTTGAAGCACATAATATGGTCATCTCGCGAATCTACAAATTCGCAATAAAAACCGTTATTGGTCACTGTAAGGGCGTTACCTCGTTTGTTTTTGAGCCGCGTGCCTGCTTTATTATTCCATCTAAAAACGGGTTTTTTGACAGCCATTTTAATACGTCCACAATCCGTAAACCAGTGCTCGCCATTGCTCATACTAATTCCGTTCACCTCCATAGAGGGTGCCGAAAATCCGAGGTTGGCATAGAGTTTTTGGAACACAGCGTTTCCAAACTCATCAATATGCGCACCCGTGCCCAGTAGGCCAGCAACGTATCCCGGCGTGCGAAAGTCCTTGATAAGTGCCTGTATGGCTGTTATCATATTAAACTCAACGTCGTCAGTTTTGCGCACAGGTTGGTCTATATAGTCACCGAACTGTTTGCCCTGCCAAAGGTCACTATCACCGGCCTTAACTTTTCTTGTTTGGGTTTGCCCTGCAATTTGTTGAGTTAGGTGTAAGTAGTTTTCATAGTCAATAGTCATCGCATCCAGGGCGAGTTTATTTGCGTGGGTATGGCCGTCAACTCCGCCACCTTGCGAGGGGGAACCAATAACAATAGTGCTGCCACCTTTGCCTGTATAGGGTAAGCCTTGCAGCTTCTTGCTGCGAGGTTTTGCCGGGGAGATCGGAAGAGCACACGTCTGAACTCCAGTCACCGCTCATTATCTC
>CAMQUV010000102.1 GCA_947037995.1 uncultured Rikenellaceae bacterium | reverse complement strand
GTCAACAGTATACGTTTTAGAGCGTTTGTCCTTATTCTTATAGAATACGTGGAATTGGTTTGAAAATATATTATTTGCAAAAGCCTTATCTTCGCCTTCAATAATCGTAGGAACCCTGCCCATTTCAGTATAAAACTCATCATACATTTCGATTGAATCGACCACATTTAAGTCGTTATCGGTCACACAAAAGGCATATTCACTAGATTTGATATTTTCGTCAGGAGCATTAATAAACGGTTTATGAAGAACGAATCCGCTGTCTTTGACCATCATTGACTCGATAGGTCTGTGCGCAATTTCCCTAAAGTTTACGTAAGTCCCATCCATCGTAAATTGCAAAATTTTATTTGTAGCCCCGTCTAATATGTATATATTATCATTATTAACGCTAACATCAACAAGATAGCTATATTCGCGCGGCCCACGGCCAAAAAAGCTGACGGAGCGCAGGTATTTCCCCGATGGCAGCTCATAGACATTCACATTTTTTTCATCGAAGGCGATTAGATTATTCTTATTAATAATCATTTTGTTAAGTGATTGCAGTTTCCTATTGCTAGGTTCACCCGAGAGGACGATAAATTCTTTGTCGATTTCGTTAACAAACGCAGTATCTTGGATACTTTTACTGAAATCCAGTACAATAACATCATTATTATCATCAGTTTGTTTTTGGGAACAAGCTGTGATATTGAGCATTAAAATTGCAGATATTGCGACTAACGTAATTTTCATATATATTAAATAATAAGTAATTGGTTTTGCAATATAGGAAAAAAAGTTGCTTTGTGCAAGTTTAACTACATAATTATTGTCTAAGCAGATGTATTTTGTTGATATTTACGGTATTATCTCACTCACGAGATGGAAAAAGAGAAAGAGTCCGTCATAAACAACTCAGGAGACAACCTGAGCTAGTCTGTATGACAAACTCTTATATATAAGTTATGATTGGTTAGCGTGTTATTTTACTGGCACTTAACAGTATAGTCGTCTTTATAGATAACCAGCGGCCACTGAGAGTTAACAATTTGCCCTTGTTCGTCGAGGTTGAATTTATAGGGTGTCATAAGTGGTTTATACTGTTGACTTTCATTTGCGAGTGACGAGAGAGCCTTACCGCCAGCATTATTGAGTGCGCCAGCCATAATCATCACGATATCGTAGCTTCTCATAGCAAATAGGGTAGGTAGTTTACCGTATCGTGTAATATAGTCTGCATAAAATTGTGCTACTTCAGGCACAGCTCTATCGGCATAATATGACGAAATAAATCTTGTATTAGAGTTAAAGAAAAGTTCAGGATTCACATTATTGCTAGCTGTTCTCCATCTTGAAGTTCCGAGTACTTGTATATCATATTTTTTATAAGGGCTATTAACCGATGTAATTTTCGAGAGTATATCTTCAATTGAACCATAGTGGCTAACGGGCACAACAAAGACATTGGTTCTAGTTCGGTCTAGCAGCGGCAAAATGTGTGTTTTGGCAGGTGTTACACGTGAATAGGTAATATTTTTAGTACTACGGGGTAGGTACGGGCTAATTTCAGCCATAGCACTGGAATCCCCATAAGTTGTATGGTTAATAAGAATAACATTATTATTAGCATCAGCAAGCCACGAAGCGACTTTACTATATTTAGTATTATCAGTCGGAGCAATTTGGACAGAGTAAGGTCTTGGTGTTGTTTTATCGAGGCTAGTAAATGGGGCGATAATAGGAATGCCAACTTTATTTGCCCATCGTGCAACATATTCATACGTTTTGTCGTGCACAGGTCCAATAATAATATCTACATCTTTGAGTGCAATCGTATCGACATCAAAGAATCCGAATTCATTTTCGTGAACTGGCACTTTAATAATTTTAAGTTTTACGCCTTTATGGGCAAGGGCTGTTCTAGCAAATTCGGCCCCTTGCACGAACTCAATCCAATTTATGTGCGTTTGCGCGTTAAACGGCAGTGCAATAGCGCATTTTATTTCAGTTCCTACTTGGAAGTTAATTTGGTTTTCGCGCGCCAAGAATATAGAGTCCGCAGCAATAAATCCCGAGCTGTTCGCCAATATTTTAGCTTCTGTTTCGAGTTCTGCTGCTGTTAGGAGTTCTTTATTATTACTAATTACTTCATTCCCCTCCACTTTTTCAAATGAATAATTGCCATCACTATTGAGTTTGGGCATAGGTATAAGAAGTTTCGTTCTTGTTCTGAGAGGGTTGAAATTAACAGTCGGATTTGATTGCTCAATAATCTTCTGTTCGACTCCATAAGCCTTCGCGATAGAGTAGAGTGTATGTTTTCGTTTGACCGTGTGTACATAGTAAGTAGTAGTATGTACGACCTTAGTTTTGGACGAAATATTAACTTTAGCCTGTCCATACGCCTCAGTAGGCATAAGCGCCACAGGAGACATTGCAATGATTGCGACAGTAATCTTTAGTATGGTTAGGAATTTTCTCATTTTAAATTATTCTGTTCTATTTGCTCTTATAAATGCTAGTCAAAACATTTTTAGTATTCGCTGTAAAGCTACTTTTCATAAGCCAGCTATAATATGAAGGGTCAGATTTGAGTGCAAATTTGACTTCTATGCCATTATGTTTCCCAAAAGTAAACACAGGAACGCCTTCATCATTGAGTGCAATTTTGCCTGCAAGGTCAACATTATTGGCCATTTTGGAGTATTCGGCGAGTTCTTCGACATTATCGGGAAGGTCGTCATAGTATTCCAATTGCGCTTCGAGTACATCAATAGTTGCGAGTACGTCAGCCTCGGCCGCGTGAGCATCAATTAGTTCTCTGCCACAATATTTTTGCAGTGCTGCAACTAGCGTGCGAGGTTCTTTTTTATAGAAAATACTTTGCACGTCAATCATTTTGATATCATCCAGTGGTATATGCACCCCGTTACGAGCGAGTTCTTCAACCAGTAGCGGCACATCGAATCTATTAGAGTTATACCCCGCAAGGTCGCACCCATCAATAAACTGTGCCACTTGCGGGGCTCTTTGCGCCAGGGTGGGGCAGTCTTTGACATCATCGTTAGTTATACCGTGCACAGCGGATGCTTCGGCGGGTATAGGCATAAGTGGGTTAAATCTTCTTGTGCCAGTAATTCTGCTCCCATCGGGCATAATTTTCACCATACAGAGTTCCACAATACGGTCATTGACAACGTCAACGCCAGTAGTTTCGAGGTCAAAAAAGACAATAGGTCGTGTGAGTTTAAGTTTCACTATTTAAAAGTTTCTATAAATAATATATAAATTAAAATGTCGGCGGAGTAAAAAACTCCTTAGGCATTAATTGTCATAGGCATAAGCAGCATTGTGATTTCTGGGTTAACAGGAGCATCTGGGTCTGAGTTGAACGGCAGGAACAGTCCTGGTTTGGTTTGGTCAGCAAATTTGAGTTGAATTTCGTCGGTATTAATAACTTCGAGCATTTCTCTAAGCAGAGACGCTTTGAAACCTATTTCGAGTCCATCGCCTTCATATTGGCATTGTAGGTTATCTTCGGCCGAAGTAGCGAAGTCTATATCTTGCGCTGTCAGTCCGATATTATTATTGGTTAGGGCTAGTTGCACGAGTCCGCTAACTTGGCTACAGCACGACGACACTCTTCTGAGCGCCGAGATAAGAGTAGCTCTACCGATGGTAACGATTTTGTCGTTAGCCTTAGGGATAACAGCGTTATAATCAGGGAAAACACCGTCAACAAGTCTAACAATAAGTGTATAGTTAGGCAGTGTAAAAATTGCATTTTTCTTATCAAAGGCCATTACGATGCTTGTCGTTTGGTCTTTCGGCATAATATCCTTCAGCATTTTGGCTGATTTTTGTGGTATAATAAACGACGTTTTGCCATTAGAAGTGGCCGAGCTATCGTGTAGTTTAACAACTCTATATGCGTCGGTAGCTACAAACGTAATTCCGGCTGGGTCTATTTCGACATAAACACCGCAAAGTACGGGTCTCATTGGGTCAGACGATGCAGCGAAGATAGTGCTTGTAATACCACTAGCAAGTACTTCGGCGTTCATTTCAACTTTAAGGCAGTCATCATTAAGCATAATACCTTCAGGGTAACCCATAGGAGAGATTCCAGGTATAGCAAGTTTACCGCTATTCCAAGTAATTGTACATTCCCAGTTATCTTGGTTGATTTCGAAGAGTAGTGGTTGTTCGGAGAATTCTCTTAGTGAGTCGGCAATTCTTTTAGCAGGGAGTGCAACTGCCCCGTCGTTACCTTGGTTAGAGATTTCGGCCGAGCTGCGAAGTGTCGTTTCGAGGTCAGAGCCAGTAATATGTAGTTTATCACCTTCGATTTGGAATAGGATATAGTCAAGAATAGGCAGTGTATTTTTGCTACTGATAACTCTTTGTGCAGTTTGTAGGTTCTGCGAAAGAAGCGTACTAGAAATAGAGAATTTCATTTTGTTTGTCGATGTTTTATATTATAGTAATTTTAAAGTCTGAATTTGGGTTCAAAGATAGTTTATTTTGAGAGCAAATGCAAAGAATATTGAATTAAATTTTTAATAATATCTTTATAGTTAGGGTTGCCCTCTCCTTTAGTCCTTTGTGCAATTATGGCGCAAACCGTTATAGTAGAATGCCCCAGCATCGCCCCCAGAGCAGCAATTGCAGCACTTTCCATCTCAATATTTGTTATCCTCGAATCGTTGTATTTGAAGCTCGTAAACCCCTCAATAAGATTATCCTGCTCGAGCTCTAATTTAACCACACGACCTTGGGGTGCGTAGAAACCTCCAGCCGACACAGTTATGCCTGGGCGCGCAATCTCAGAGAATAATTCCACTAGCTCCTTGCTATTGGCAATGCAATATGGGCGGGCGAAATCGCTATTCCACTGCAAATGCTCTATAAAGTCATCCTCGATTTCTTTAAGCCTAAAACGACTGCTATCGCGATAGAAATTTGCAAGTCCGTCGATACCAATAGTGTATTCCGCCATAATATAGTCGCCAATTTTCACGTCTTGCTGAACCGCCCCCGACGTCCCCAGCCTCACAATTCTCAACGCCCTATGCTCGGGCAAAACCAGTCGGGTAGCGGGGTTGATATTCACAGCGGCATCCAGTTCGGTCATTACTATATCAATATTGTCGCATCCAATACCGGTACTTAAA
>CAMQUV010000101.1 GCA_947037995.1 uncultured Rikenellaceae bacterium | reverse complement strand
CCTGTCCTCACCAGCAGGCTTTAATGCCTGGCGCTTAGTGTGGCGCGAACGGCGCAACACTCCCGTCATTACCTTAGCGCCCAACTGGGACGCTATACCCTTTGCAAAATGCTCCGACTGATTGTAACCCCTACTCAATTGACGAAAAGGATGCAACGGAACTGGAATAATAGTGTCTATACCATCATATAACCGCGAACTAAGCAACTGGTAACCATATATTTCACCCAAGGCATAAGCTATGCGCTTCTGGCTATTGTACTTCATCTTGTGTATCATCCGCTGCCAAGGGCTTCGTGCAATGAAAAATATTAATGACGATGCCGTATGCAACCTCACCCTACCTGCCAGCAACTCTGTTAGACTATTCTCGGCACGCATCCAATTATAACTGAATGGCATATCAACACGGCAGCTTAAACAAATTATTTTTTCGTCAAACGCAAGCGCCCCGTCGCAACAAGGGCAATGCTTTGGGAATAAATAACTCACTATACGAGCTAGGCTCACCTGAACCCCAAACATATTATTGTACCACTATCAACGAGTCGATAGACCCAACATCTACTAAATCTACCGAAAGTGAATCAACACTAGAAAGAGTGAACGAAGGGTCGGACGTAAACGCACTAACATTGATTTTCTCGCTCACAATGTAAGCCGATGGGAAAAATGCCCGTATGCGCTCAAGCAATATGGTTGCCTCAGTCTTGTTTAAACAATAGCCCACGTGAACCTTCCATATAGGTGCATTATATATCGCTTTGACAGGCATATCCTCGAAATTCTTATTGACGGATGCTATTGCCGAATTTGCTTTCGAACGGGCGTTTTGGTCTGTTCCACTGTAAACACATACGCGGTAGCCCGATATAGCGCTACGTGACTGCTGGTTAGATAGCGTCACGGCACTGAACTCAACACGTGCCAACGAGCTAATCGGAACTATTGCCAGTAAAATAATGGCAACCGAAAGTTTAGTAAAATTGCTTATTCTCATCGTTTTGTACATTTATAAATTGTTACTATTGACCCTGTTAGGGACTTTGTCTGTATATCAACCAAGTTTTGGCCGCGCAGGATATCTGCAAATTTTTCTTTTGATGGGAATTCGGAAACCGATGCAGGCAGATATTCATAAGCCTTTCTGTCGCCCGATATTAACCCTCCTATCGCCGGCAATATGTGCTTGAAATAGAACTTGAATAACGGATTGCGCGCCCTCGAAAGCTCGAGTATCAACATACTGCCTCCCGGTCTGAGGATACGAGACATCTCGGATATACCCCTAGGCAAATCTTCGAAGTTACGCACGCCAAACGCACAAGTCACCAAGTCGAAAGCCCCGTCTGCTATGGGCATCTGCTCTACCCCACTATGTATGAACTCACACCCAATGTGCTCCGTTTTTTTCTTGGCTATCTCAATCATCTGACCAGAGAGGTCTAAGCCCGTGAATTTGGCAGTGGGGAGGCGCTTGTGTAACGCCAAAGTCAAATCGGCTGTGCCGCAAGCGACATCCAAAATATTCTCCGGAGCAAGCGCAACAGCCATCTTCACTACCCTCTTGCGCCAAGTGCGGTCAATGCGCAGAGACAACATCTTATTCAACAAATCATAACGCGGCGCTATGCGGTCGAACATATTTTCGACCTGTTGCTGTTTGGCCTCTATTTCATTATACGGTTTTGCCATCTTTTAATCTCAATTATATATATAAATAAAATGAATTTTATTAATCAAATTTTAATGCCTTTGTCGGCTCGGTGCGCGATATAATCATTGCCGGAAGCATTGAAAATAACGTTGCTAATCCCACTATTCCCAAAAATGCACCCAAAATAGTCAGCAAATCTAAATCCATTGGAAGGTAACTAACTATATAACTACCAGGGTCTAACGCTATAAAATGGGTGTAACGTTGTAGTAAAATCGTGAATATAGCAATGTGGAGCCCCAGCGTTGCGCCCTTGAATGCCGTTGTGAAAGTCTTTAGTATAAATATACGCTCTATCTGGCGGCTTCGCATACCCAACGACAGCAAAATTCCTATTTTCTGCGTGCTCTCTAAAACAATAATCAAAACAGAAGCTATAATATTAATCGCTATGACAAAAGATACGATTATAATCAGTAAAGTAACGTTATTATCTAAAAGCGACAGCCAATCGTAGATATGCGCAAAGCGGTCTTGGGTCGTCTCAATCGCCACAGGATAGGTCGTTAGCGCCTCGTCCAGATTATTCGTTATCCCCTCTAAATCATCCGCCATAACAGGCTCAAGACCAACGGAATACCCGTCGGCGAAATTAGGCGGAAGGGACAGCGTCCCAGCAAGAAAACTACGGTCAGTCCAGGCGATTAAATCGTCTATCTCCTCCATTCCCACTTCGAAAGTGTCGACCACGGTCACATTTACCTCCGTCGGAAATGGCGTTGTTAAAATAAACAAAGTGATAGTATCGCCAATCTTAGCCCCCAGCTTAATTGCCTGAGACTTAGATATTACAATGCCATTATGGTCGCTAGGCATAGGGGTTTGAAACCCGAATTTAGTCTGCAAACTGTCAATCCCATTCAATTCGACTCCTGCTATCGCTCCGCCGTTTTTCAGCACAACGCCGCGAGTGAGGTGAGGCGAGATACTCTTAACACCCCCTGTTGAAAGAGCTATTTTCTGTATATTTGAGTCGATTGCAGCTGGCTGCAAGCTCCAGTTATTGAGTGGGTTACGATAGTGGAGGGTTATGTCTCCAAGGTTTTCGGAGAGTTTGGCCTTCAGTGTTGTTTCGTAGCCATTTGTGATAGAGAGAGCCAGCGCCAAGGTCATAGTCGCAACCGCAATAGTCCACATACTAATTCGAATCGCCACCTTCGATGGCGAGTGCGCATCGGGCGAAGAGAGCAGCCGCTGGAGCAGCTTAGTCGTGGGTTTTATTGTGCGTTTTGAAATGCTTTTTCGAGTTGATTCTGACATCTATTACCTAGTAAATTACAGCTGTTTTTTTCGTTAGTTATTATTGAACTAATAACACCAACCCTTTGAGGTACTCGCCCTCGGGGTGGTAGATATTTACAGGGTGGTCTGCCCCCTGCGAAAGTTGGTGGAGCACTTTAACCTCTCTTTTGGCTATAACTGCCGCCGAGAATATCGCTTGTCTAAACTGTTCTTTTGAGACAGCCTGCGAGCAGCTAAATGTGAACAATATAGAGTTCTTAGGCATTCGCTCCATCGCCTTAGCATTCAGTCGTTTATAGCCCTGAAGGGCATTGAGTAGGGCTTTTTGGTGTTTGGCAAATGCTGGTGGGTCGAGTATTACTAAATCGAACTCATTGGCTTTCATATCACGCACATATTGCAGCGCATCCGCCACAATTTCGCTGTGCTCGCCCTTAGGATTGTTCAGCAAAATATTGCTTTTGCACAGATGGATAGCTTTTTCCGAGCTATCGACAGACGTGCACTGTTTCGCCCCGTTAGCCAAGGCATACACAGAGAATCCACCAGTATAGCAAAAAGTATTTAGAACGCTACGTCCCTTTGCATAATAGGCCACTAAATCGCGATTGTCGCGCTGGTCGAGGAAAAATCCAGTTTTCTGTCCCTCCTCCCAATTAGGTTGGAACTTATGTCCGTTTTCAATGATTTCTTGGTCACTATTATAGCCCTCTACCCTATATATATACGAGTCGAAAGTCTGTATATCGCAGTTAGGAGGCAGCGTATTCTTGCTCTTATCGTAGACAGCGTGCAGGTTATCGCCAAAGGCGTTCTGGAGCGCAAGGGTAATTTTCTGGCGGTCTAAGTACATACCAACCGAGTGGCACTGAATGACAGCCGTATGGTTATATATATCAATTATAAGGCCCGGAAGCAGGTCGCCCTCGCCGTGCACCGCCCTGTAACAGTTAGTTTTTTCGTTCGGTAGGTTAATCGCTTGGCGAACCGCTATGGCATCCGCAATTTTTTGGTTCCACCACTCCTGGTCAATAGGTACGTTTTCAAAGCTAAGAACCCTTACCGATATGGAGCCCACTGCCGAGTGACCAAGGCATATAAATTCGTCGTTCGAGGTGCGCACTTCTACGACATCCCCCTCTTCGATTGGCCCTGAGGCATTATTAATTGCCCCCGAAAAAATCCAAGGATGGCGACGCTCGAGGCTCTGCTCTTTGCGGGGTAGTAGGGTGATGTATTCCATATATGTAGGTGTGTGGGTAGTTTCTTATGTTTGTTTTATTATGATTCGATATTTGCTTACTGCTTCTCGGGCTGCTTCTCGGTTTGCTTTTTAATTTTGGGGATATTTTGTAGTTTATTATAAATCTCGAGGCATACCCACGCGTCAATAGCTGCATAGGTTTGTTGCCCGGCAGTAAGGTTGGTGGCTTCCCAGTTGCTGAGTCGTTGAGCTTTGCTCACTTTCGTGCCCAGCACTATGGCGGACATTTTGCGCACGCTTCTCTCATCTACGCCCCACTGTTCTATGATAGTTTGCAGGTCGACGAACCCTCTGGGTGTGAATTTGCCGATAATTTTTTGCATTCCCCTAAGGTCATCCTTCAGTGCCGCACCTATTTTGAGCACATTTTGGTCTTCGAGTATATTAATAATGTTTTTGGATAGCGGCGCTTTCTGGAGTCTGAAAAGCAGCGCGTGCCTTTCGGTAGAGACTTGCAGGAGCGCCATTTGGTAGTGTGTCCCTTTGGAGAAAGCCGGGCGCGTCTCAGTGTCGATGCCCAGTGCTTTTTTGCCTTTAAGTATTTTTTCCGCCACCAACATCATCTCGGGCGTATCCACAACAATAATCTCCCCCTGAAATTGACAGGTTGGTAGAGAATTAGTGTCTTCTTTTGATATTGTTGGGCTTAACATAGTTGATTGTTGTTTTGAAAATTTGGCTTGTTTTTAGCTTGCTAATGTGAGCAATGCCAATTTGTATAAAATTCGGGCTCCTACGTTAGCATCCCATTCGTTTTCTTCGTTGAACCCAACCTCAACGAGGTCGAAGCCCACCACTTTTCGTCCGCTTTCGTGCAGGACTTTGAGTAGGTATGTCGTTTCTTGGAACGTCAGCCCGCCCGGTACTGGAGTTCCCGTAGAGGGGCAGTTATACGGTGCAAGGGCGTCTATATCGAAGCTAATATATACGTTTCGCGGAAGCG
>CAMQUV010000100.1 GCA_947037995.1 uncultured Rikenellaceae bacterium | reverse complement strand
AGATTTGGCGGCGGTTCAATTACAATACAGTTCAAAGAGTCGAAAAAAATAGATGTGGCACGCTTTGAAATAGCTACACAAATACGCCAGATATACTCGTCGCTGCCTGAAGGGACTTCGTACCCTGCAATCAATATGTCGAGCTCGGGCGAGGGGCAAAATCACATTTTCACCTATACTATTAATGCCGATATGCCGCCCGAGGCTATATCGAAATTCGCTAATCAAAAGCTAATTCCCGAACTTGCTAAGATAAAAGGGATGGAAAGTGCAACGTTATCGGGTGCTTCGCCGTTCTACTGGGTGATTTCGTACGACCCCGACATTATGCAATCGGCAGGGGTGACGGTGCAAGATATTACGGGTGCTTTTAACAGCAATTATTCTAATGACATTGTTGGAATGGCGTCTCAGGGAAATGAGAGTATATCGATTACGCTCAAGTCCCAACCCGAAAAAGATATGCTAAATATTCCCGTGAAAATGGTTGATGGGAGAATGATTTACCTCAAAGATGTGGCGAGTGCTCAGTATAAAGAAATGCCACCGAGGAACTATAATCGTATTAATGGGCTGAATACTATTGACTTAACTATCAACGGCAATAAGGATATTAACACTATTGCTGTGGCCAAAGAGATTAAAGAGACTATGGAGCGGCTCGAGGATAGTTGCCCCGAGAATCTGACTTACTCCATATCGTTTGACGCATCCACAAGGCTCGAAAAAGAGATATCAACAATTTTTTTCCGCTCAATGCTCTCCCTGGCAATACTGCTGCTATTTGTTCTGGCGGTGAGTCGCAGCTGGAGATACCTGTTTATAATCTTTGTCACTATCGTTGTCAACCTGCTGCTGGCGGTGATATTTTACTATTTTGGCAACATACAGATTCAACTGTATTCAATGGCGGGGATTACAATATCGTTGGGGATAATTATAGATACTTCGATTGTAATGGTAGACCACTATACGTACTATCACAATCGCTCGGTGCTCTCCTCCATTTTCGGGGCGCTGCTCACAACGATTGCATCGCTGAGCATAATTTTCTTCCTGCCCGACCAAATGGCAGACCAACTCAAAGACTTTGTGTGGGTTATTATCATTAACCTGACTATCTCGATGCTCATTGCAGCGCTGTTTATACCTGCTCTACTCGACAAAATACCGCTCAAAAATAGAGGTATTGCAAACATAAAAATAAAACGCAAACGCAAAATCGTTAAGCTCTCAAATAAGTATTATCGCTATATTAACTGGGCGCGCAAACGCCGCTGGGCATTCATTATTGTTCTAATACTTGGGTTCGGAATCCCTATACACCTGCTCCCAACTAAACTTGGCGAAACAAAACAGTATGGACAAACCAAAGAGCCTGAGAAACTAAACTTCTGGCAAGAAGCTTATAACTCGACTATCGGTGGGTCGTGGTATTCGGACAATCGCAAAACTTTCGAAATAATCTTCGGGGGGACGTTCAGAATGTTTAGCCAAAATCTTAACTCCTCGTCGTATTACCGCGAACCAAAACCCCGTAAAGAACTTACCGCACGAGCTGCGATGCCCGAAGGGTGTACCGTCCAACAACTCAATGAAATCATTAAATCAATGGAGAACTATGTTAGCCAGTTTCCCGAAATTGATATGTATCGTACAAATGTTAATAGCGCAACTGACGGCTCTATAACAATTACTTTTACCGAAGAAGCCGAAAATACGTCGTTCCCTTTTTCGCTCAAACAACAAATAATTCAAAAAGCTACCGCACTTGGTGGAGCAACGTGGTATGTGTCTGGAATTGATGAAAATAATTTCTATAATAATGTTCATAGTGGGTATAAACAACACTCTATCGAACTCAGTGGCTATAACTATGATGTGCTGTATGGATTCGCCAAAAAACTACAGAAAAAACTTAGCGACAACCCGCGGGTAAAAGAACCTGCTGTGTTTGGTTCTAGGTCTAGCTCGCCTGCACGGAGTGAATTTTTTATCGACTATAATAAAGAGAAAATTGCTAGTACGGGGCTGGATGTTGGCAAATATTTTGGATATCTAAGAGAGCAACTGTATGATAATAGCCTCGGCAAAGTCTTCCGTAATGGCGAAATGGTCGATGTGCAACTCGTTTCTAATAAAAAAGATGAATTCGACCTTTGGCATATCAAAAATGATATGATAGATATTGATAGCGTTAAAACTCGACTTACGGATGTCGGAACTATCGAAAAACGTCGCACAGGGAATGATATTAATAGACACAATCAACAATATACACTATTCGTCCACTTTGACTTTACAGGTTCGTACGAACTAGCGCAAAAACTCACAAACAAAACAATTGAAGAGTATAACGAAAATATATTGCCAATTGGATATACCGCCAAAGACTCGCGCGGAAACTGGTGGGGATATGGCGAAAAAGCACAACAAGCGTGGCTAATATTCCTCGTGATTATCATTATATATGCTATTTGCGCTATAATTTTTGAATCACTCAAACTCCCTATCGTTATTATACTGATGATTCCCATAGGACTTATTGGGCTGTTCCTAACATTCTCGCTGGGCGAATTTACGTTCGACCAAGGCGGTTTTGCTGCAATCGTAATGCTCTGCGGAATCGTTGTAAATGCCGGCATATATATAGTTAGCGAACATAAAACAGTGATGGTACGTAGCCGTAAAAATCCCGTAAAAGACTATGTTACAGCCTATAATCGTAAAATTATACCCACGCTACTCACCATTATTTCAACAGTGCTTGGGCTGACACCTTTCCTTTTCGATGGCTCTGACGAAGTGTTCTGGTTCGCTTTCGCTGTGGGGGTTATGGGCGGAATGATGTTCTCAATTCTTGCTCTAATCTTTATTATGCCCGTATTTATCGCCATTAAGAAAAAATAAAAGACCCCAAATCATTTTTGTATTGATGAAAAAAGTGTGCTATCTTTGTCATCTTTACAAAACTCGACCTCAATGAATAAACTCTACACCACCCTCCTACTTTCCCTCTTACTTTCAATTATTACTATCACCGAATCAGCTGCACAACTTCGCTATAAAGTCGACTACCGTATGCTATTCGACAACCTCGAAGCATCTGAACCCTACGCCAAAGACCGCACAATTGCTGGGATTCTACTCGTACCTCATATCGGTTATAGCGTCGGGAAACATTCACTCGTTGTTGGTGTCGGGATGCAAGAGATGTTTGGTACAAAAAAAATAATTGATAACGTTGATTTTCGTGCCTACTACGAATTTAAAGACGATAAATTTAAAGCCATTGCCGGAATTTACTCCGTCTATGACCGCGAACCACTACCACTTTCTTATAACACTACTGCGCAACTCTTCATAAACAACAAGGCGCAAGGAGTTTATGGTCGATATAAAGATACCAACGGGTATATCGAAGCGTGGATGGATTGGTTTAAATCTGACGTGCCAAACAAAGTCGATAGATTCACCTTAGCTGGGTCGGGCGAAAGATGGTGGGACAAATTTCGCCTCAAAGGAATCGTTTCATACACCCATTTTGCCGATAAACCCGTGTTCGAAACTTTCAATGTTTTCGACCGCTTTCAATACGACCTTAACGTAGGATACGACTTCGCAGGCTATCAAAACGTGTTTAGTAAAATATTATTTACTGTCGGCCTTGCAGGCGATATGGACAGAGTGCGCGACGAAGTTAACCTTGGACTCGAGCCACACATAGGGTTTCAAGCGGAACAAATGCTCCAGTGGAAAGGCTTTTTGCTCCATAATACATTCTATGTCGGGCAAGCTCAAATGAAATATTCCGAACAATACCCATTCATTTACACCGGTTCACCATTCTACAAAGACAAGTGGAATGATATGCTTATCGCAAAATATACGTACAAATACAAGTGGCTGGGACTTTCGGCTTGCTTCGCTGCTTTCTTTACCCCCGAAACCGTTTCGACACAACAATTGCTTACCGTAACATTTAATCTCGATGAAGTTGCGAACCTAAGCAAAAAAAATAAAATGGACCAATAACAACTGACCCATTTTACTCTATATGTATATTAATATCTAGTATTTAGTAGACTTTACCAATTCTAAAGTAGTCGAAACCAGCATTAGAGAGTTCCTCTTGGCTATAAATATTTCGACCGTCGACAATAGTTTTACCTTTCATTGAGGATTTCAGCGAGTTCCAGTCAACTAGCCTAAATTGGCGCCATTCTGTAACCAGGACAACTGCATCTGCACCTTTCGCCGCCTCATACATTCCGCTATTATAATTAATCTGCGGGAAAATTGCTTTGGTATTATCCATAGCTACGGGGTCAAAAACGTTTATAATAGCCCCTTCGAGCAGAAGTTTTTGAATAAGGTTCAGTGCCGGAGCTTCGCGAATATCATCTGTATCGGGTTTAAACGCGAGCCCCCAGAGTGCAATAGTTTTGCCTTTAACGTTTCCATTAAAAGCCAACATAAGTTTATTGAAGAGTATATTTTTCTGATTTTCGTTTACATTCTCAACTGCTTGGACAAGTGTCATTGGGCAGTTATATTCGTTCCCAGTATGGATAAGCGCTTTCACATCTTTAGGGAAACACGAGCCACCGTACCCAGCTCCAGCATAGAGAAACTTGTTACCAATACGGGCATCAGCGCCAATCCCACGTCGTACGAGTTCGACATCAGCGCCAACCTTTTCGCAGAGAGCTGCAACTTCGTTCATAAATGAAATGCGTGTAGCGAGCATAGCGTTGGCAGCATATTTGGTCATTTCGGCCGAGGCTACATCCATAAAAATAAATCTTTCGCCGTTGAGCATAAATGGTTTGTAAAGCCTTTCCAGGAGGTTTCGGGCTTTATCGTTATCGGCTCCTATAACTACTCTATCGGGTGACAGGAAGTCTTTTATTGCGGCGCCTTCTTTCAGGAACTCAGGGTTTGAGGCAACGTCAAATTCGAGAGACAGTCCTCTTTTATCGAGTTCGGCTTGTACGGTTTGACGAATTTTGTGCGCAGTGCCGACAGGCACGGTAGATTTGGTAACGAGGAGGAAATATTTGGTAGCAATTTGCCCAATTTGTTTGGCCACGCCCAGCACTTGACCGAGGTCAGCCGAGCCATCTTTATCGGACGGCGTTCCAACAGCCGAGAAAATAACATCAGCCGAGGC
>CAMQUV010000099.1 GCA_947037995.1 uncultured Rikenellaceae bacterium | reverse complement strand
CGAAGGCCTGTCGGGGTTTGTTCTATATTCAAGTATAGAACATCTCCGGCTGGGGAAGGCCTTCGATATTCTTAGCTACGCCTATGCCATTACAAATCACAACTACTAATGAGTCAAAGCCTTCGACATTATCGCCACCCAAGAAAACTACTACATATAAATCAACACATTACTCAATAGAAATGTTTAATAATAGCCCCATAAATATATCCAATTCAACAAAAAACAAATTAACACAACTACTTTTAGCGCCACTTATTTGTTTTTGAATGTTTTTTGTTTAATTTTATGCTATCTATAATATTTATATGAATACACACCTTTAACACTTACCTTAATTTGAAAAGGCACCCTACAAACGATATTAAAATGAATAAAACCATCCTATTCTTACTGCTATTAGTTATGCCATCCATAGCACTAGCCCAAAATTCTGATGCTGATAAAATGAGCCTCGACCCCGACGATAAGTTTGAACGTTATCTCGACGGACTCGGGCAAAGCGATGATTCTACTCACAATTATGCTGCATTTGAAAAAGATGGTAAAAGGGCGATAGTCGACCTCCAAACAAAAAAGGCAACTACGCCATATAAATTTAATGAAATATTTGTAACTCAATGTGGGCTTCTGTACACATACCCATCACACGAAATAAATTTGGAGGGCTTGATACACATATTCTAAATCAAAAAGGAGAGCTCGTAACAGAACCTTTTTACGGACAACTATTTGATTTGAATGCAAATAGTGTTGTGGTAGCAAAGTTTGACGTTTTGTATGCAGAGGCAAGTCCACATACCCCTAGTAATGCAACGTACGGACTTATCGATAATAAAGGTAAGATTACAGCCGATTTTGAGTACACATTCATCGACCCATACTTACCGCAATTTGGTGTGGGGCGATTCTCTAAGGCCAAGTATATCAAACTAAAACATAAACGACGGAACCCCCTAAAAAGAAGTGGCAAGTGGGGGTTAATGCAAGTGGATGGTAAGATTATTGTGCCCGATGACACATATAATTACATCACCTTTGGCACTGAGGGCGACGGCGACCCATACTCCTTCCGTGTATTCAAAGGGCGCAAACGTGGTCTGATTGACAATACAGGCAAAGTTATTATTGAGCCTACAGGTTCGAAAAAAGAGTATAAAGAGCAGTATGAAAAACTATTTAACGAAACATACTCAACAACACGTTGGCGCACACACCTTTAGTAGTGTAAAAACATCTGAAAAAACCCTCGACAATGACCTATTGAGATAGCTCATTCATTATTGGCTCACCTATTATTATGCGAATAGCTGCCGAGGCCGCAACGCATCCGAACACAGCTGGCATATAGGATATTGTACCAACCACAGAACGTTTGTTCAACTCGTCGCATTCCATCATCGCCTCTTTGCGCGTTGGTTCGACCGAGAAAACAGCCCAAAAACCCTCCGCAATATAATTCTTTCCCAAACGCTTACGCAACATATGAGCCAAACGGCAATGATGAGTGTTACTTATGTCACAAATCTGAATCTGAGTAGGGTCTATTTTTGCCCCAGCACCCATCGAACTAACGAGTTCATAACCGCGATTTAAAGCACCCTCTATAAACAAAACCTTTGGAACAAGCGTGTCGATAGCGTCGACAACACAGTCGTAACGTGCAAAATCTAGCACCCTATCAACCTCGTTCATATCAATATAAGTCTCCAGAATATTGATTTTCACGTTTGGGTTAATATCGAGCAATCTATTTTTCATCACCTCTACTTTGGTTTTGCCGACAGTAGAATTGAGTGCAAGCAATTGGCGGTTAATATTGGATACGCTGACCACGTCCGAATCAACGATAGTAATCTGACCAACTCCCGCGCGCACAATCATCTCTGCGGCATAGGCACCCACACCGCCAAGTCCTGCGACGAGCACGTGGGCATTTTGTAGTTCTTGTAGTTTCTCTTCGCCCAACATTAGATGGGTCCTCTGCAAAAATTCCATAGATAAAATTCTGTTTATTTTATAGGTTATAAAAGGTTGTAAAATTCTGTTTTATTTGAAGCATAAAGCTCTGCTGTGTGGCGCTAATTAACTCTGCTCCACGGTCATATAGTTGTGGGATAACACCTTCTACTTCGTCACTTTCGAGCAATATTTTAGTAATATCCGATTGGGCGACTTGCCTAAAAACCTCTTGTAGATTGGTGTTAGTCAAAAGGTTAGCTCCAAATGAGAGGAAACCACCAGCACTTAATACTTTTTTGGCATTATTTATTGAACCGTTAAACCCGTGAAACATAAAATCTCGACAATCGGCCTGCTGAAGAATCGCGAGAGTTTGCTCGGTGGCTTTCACACAATGAATCACCACGGGCAATGAGTATAATTGCGCTGTAAGTAGTTGGTTTTTAAATAGTTGTATTTGCATTGGCACCGATTCCGTGAAGCGAAAATCTAGCCCTATTTCACCAATTGCAACAACTCGGGGGTTGTCGTGGGCGAGAGTAGCAGGGTCAATATTGTGGCAGTTTGGGTTTTGTGCGTCATACGGATGAATCCCAATCGAGTAAAACGGAGCATCAGGCACCTGAATGCCTGCACGAAACGACTGTATAGCAAATATTCTTGACGAATAATCAGGCTGAAAATGCGTGTGCGCATCAAAATAATCGTATATTTGTAGGGTATTCACTGTGCAAATATAACAACAATTTATTTCTTAACCAATGAACTTAGACGAACTTATTTATTACCTCGATGGGGGCAACGACTCGGAACTTTTTGCGAGAAGTGCTGCTGCCAAATCCCAAGGGGTTGGCAACCAGACCCACCCACGGGGGCTGATAGAATTGTCGAATATTTGCCCAAAAGATTGCTATTATTGTGGCATACGACAACCCAATAAAGAGATAAATCGCTATCAAATGAAATTTGAGGATATAGTTGCAGCAGCCGATTTTGCACACGCAAATAATTACGGGTCAATAGCAATTCAAGCCGGAGAACAGCAGTCGCCACAATTCACACAACTTATTACGGACGTTCTAACAGAACTCCAAACTCGTCACAGCCCCCCGCTGGGAATAACTCTGTCGCTCGGCGAGCAGACCAAAGAAACTTACGCACAGTGGCGCCTTGCAGGTGCTCACAGATACCTACTGCGGATTGAGACGAGCAACGAAAAACTATACTATACGCTCAAACCAAACACACCTAAGCACTTGTTTAATAACAGATTACAGTCGTTGAAAGATTTACGTGAGTGCGACTACCATGTCGGGTCGGGGGTAATGATAGGTCTGCCTAATCAAACCACAACCGACCTAGCTAACGACCTGTTATTTTTGAAAAACCTTGATGTTGATATGTGTGGAATGGGCCCTTATATCAAACACCATAACGCGCCATTGCAAGACAGCAAACAGTCTATCAATGAGCGAATTACATTAACCATTAGAATGATTGCCTTACTGCGAATTATGATGCCAAACATAAATATTGTGGCAACAACGGCTCTGCAAACACTAGACGAAAACGGTTATAAAAAAGGGCTGAATGCAGGGGCAAATGTCCTTATGCCAAACATAACTCCGCCGAAATACTGCGTCGATTATAACCTCTATGACAACAAGCAATATGTCGATATTCTAAGCGAAGATTTCAATATAGAATGGGGAAATTTGGGTGACTCACCACATTATATCGCGCGAACAAAATAGCCGCACTAATACTCAGGCTCACTGACCTCTTGGCTCTCGTTCTGGCGATTTATCAGTATATTAGCATAGATAACTCTCACATACACAGCTATTAAAATCAGAGCTGAATATGTGCCTATCACTACCCAAAGTGGCAATTCACTATTGCGATATATGAACATATCAAATTGGCTAAACCACTTTACGATTGCATTTTGAACGTTTGCGGCAGCTATTGCTATTTCACCCACAAATCCCAATGGCACAACAAGGTAGAGTAGTGTTGCGAAAATAATTACAGGCATAGTAAACCACACCAAATAGCCCACAAAAAACGTTGAAAAACTAATATATCCAAAATTATATATCACAAGCGGCGTTGTGAAAAGCTGTGCGCACAAACTTATTACGAAAAGCCCGTAGAACCACCGCGCGACTCGATGCTTTAACTTGAAAAGTTGTCGCAGGGGGCTATAATACAAAATTATTCCAATCATCGCCAAGTACGACAACTGAAAGCCCGGGTCGAACAGCAGCTTCGTATCTGTTAGCAATAACCCTAAGGCGCTAGCCAACAATATATTAAGCGAGTCCGAGTTACCCTCGAAAACGAAAGCATATTGGAGCAATATGAACATAACAACAGCCCTGACTACCGAGGGAGTTAGGCCGCTGAGGATTGCGAAAATGATTAGAGATACTGAAATTACAACAAACTGAAGCATTGCCCCTTTGCTCTTATACAGCACTAGTGGGCGCGTCAGAAAGTTTAACAACACGACAATAATCCCTACGTGCAGCCCCGATATTGCTAGTAAATGTGACACACCAGAGAGCCTATACGCGTTTTTGAGTTCGTATTGCATCTGGGTTTTAGTTCCTACGACTAGCGCTACCATAAGCGATGTGGCGTGAGTAACACTGTCGCGCAAACTATAAATCCGCTGCGCTATGGCATTGCGTGTTTTCTCTATTTGGAGTGAGAAGCCCGTGGACGATTCCCCCAGAGTATCAACACGATAGGTGTACTGTCTGCCTATGATATTCTTATGCCGATAGTACGACATAAACGGTTCGTTATAAGGAAAAGTTTTAGCTTCATAAACTATGCAATCGCCAATTTCAACATTCTGCGTTGTATCGATAAAAAGCATTGCCTTGGTGTTTTCGATATTAACCCACGAGGAGTCACGCTGAACATTCAGCAGTTGCGCTGTACAATTATTATAACGAGAATTGGGTGAATTATTAGTCGGCTCCGTAAGAACTTGTGCAATATGGAGATGTTTCACGTTATATTGGACACTGCTACTAGGTCTATCGGCAGCAAGGTGAAACACCATTCCAAGCATAGTTAGTCCAATAATTTCGGTAAAATGTCCATAACCACTGAGCCATTTAAGTAAAAAGCACACACCCAACACTACTGCAGAAGCGATAAAAATAGGGTACCAAGCGCCCTCGTTAATCGATAGTTGCACAGCTGCCACGCCAACAATAAATGG
>CAMQUV010000098.1 GCA_947037995.1 uncultured Rikenellaceae bacterium | reverse complement strand
ATTGCCTGTCGGCTTTGTAAGTTGCTATTGGTTGGTTGAGTCAAAGCCTGTGGAGGCTGCTAACTAACACACAAAGTCACCCTCCGGCATAAATTACCACGCCCCAAAAAAAGCGTGCGCAGAATAAAATTCCGTGCACGCCATCTCCAGTTCCTTTCTATAAACTTATATGAAAAGTACTTATATATATTAGTTTTTGGTTAGTCCCATTTTCTCGAGAAGTGGTTCAACCGATGGCTCTGCCCCTGCAAAGCGCACATAGAGTGTCATAGGTTTTTCTGTTCCGCCAGATTGCATCAATGCACGGAATTTAGCTGCCGTCTTTTTGTCAAATATACCGTTCTTCTTAAACTGGTTAAACGCATCGGCCTCTAACACCTCAGCCCATTTGTAGCTGTAATATCCCGCAGCATATCCGCCCGCAAATATATGTCCAAAGGCTGTTGCCATACAAGTTCCCTCTTGCGCTGGAAGTATTGCACAAGACGCCATTGCCGATTTTTCGAAATCCTCAACGCTGCCCGTAAACGGTTCGGTGATAGTGTGCCAAGCCATATCAGCTATGCCAAATGAAAGTTGGCGGATGTTGCCATAAGCCGCATTGTACGTCTTAGAAGCCACCAATTTATCTATCAATTCCTGTGGGATTTTCTCGCCAGTCTTATAATGTACCGCGAAAAGGTCTAAGAATTCTTTCTCGAGCGCCCAATTCTCCATCAATTGTGACGGTAGCTCTACGAAATCACGGTAAACACTTGTCCCATTCAATGAGCTATAAGTCCCTTTTCCCAACATTCCGTGGAGGCCGTGACCAAATTCGTGCAACAATGTAGTGAACTCATTGAACGATAGTAGCGCAGGGCTGTCGCCCGATGGTTTGGTGAAATTACATACCAATGTTACGATTGGCGTAATCTCTTTACCCTCAGCCGTAATAGAGTAGTCGCGATAACTATTCATCCAAGCTCCCGAATTTTTCGACGCGCGAGGGTGATAATCAATATACAATAACGACACGTACGAGCCATCATTGTCGAACACCTCAAAAGCATTCGCATCTGTGTGGCATCCTTCAATATCTACAGGTTTGAACGTTAGTCCGTAGTGTTTATTTGCTAGCATAAACAGCGCTTTTTGGCAGTTTTCTAGTTGGAAGTATGGTCTGGTCATATCGTCCGAGATAGCATATTTCTCTTCTTTATATTTTTCGCTCCAAAACCCGAAGTCCCAGCTTTGTAGCTGTCCCTCAAATCCATTTTTCTTTGCATAGGCTTCTATCACTGCCACATCATCTTTTGCTTTGTCGACCGACGCATCCAATAGTGAGCCCAGTAATTTATTTACGTTGGCTGGGTTTTCGGCCATACGTCTCTCTAAGGCGAAGTCAGCGTAGTTTTTGTGCCCAAATAGCTTTGCCATATCTAATCTTAAATTGACAATCTCTTTTACAACCTCTTGGTTAGAATATTTAGAATCCGCCGCAAATGCTCGCGAATTGTATGCTCTCCAAAGTTTCTCGCGTAAATCCCTATTCTCAGCATAAGTCACAACTGGGATGTAGCTAGGGGCGTGAAGCGTGATTAGATATCCCTCTTTGCCTGCCTCTTTTGCAGCACTAGCCGCTGCATCGATTGACCATTGTGGCATACCTTTGAGCTCGTTGGCATCGGTGATATGGATAGAGTAATCATTGGTTGCCGCGAGTTCGTTTTGGTCGAATTGTAACGATAATTTAGCCAGTTTAGCACTGATTTCACGGTATTGGTCTTTCTCCGAGTCGTTGAGCTCGGCGCCGCTACGAACAAATCCTTGGTAAGATTTTTCGAGTAGTGTAGCGTCCTCAGCGCTTAGGTTCTTATTATTTTTCTCTGCCTCGTAAACCGTTTTTACTTTTTTGAAAAGCTGCTCGTTGAGCGAGATGTCATTGCTATACTTAGTGAGAATTGGCGAAAGTTCCATAGAAATTTCTTGCAATTCGGGGCTAGTATTAGAGCCTAACATATTGTAGAAAACACCCAGCGCGCGCGATAGTTTGCCGCCGGCTCTTTCGAGCGCAACGATAGTATTATCGAATGTAGGCTTGTCTTTCGAGTTAGCTATGTCGTTAACCTCTTTTTCGGCCTCAGCAATAAGTATAGGTACTGCTTCGGTGTAGTGTTGTGGTTGGATTTCTGAGAATGGAGGTGCTTGATGTGGTGTGTTCCACTTGTCGAGCAAAAGCGGGTTTTTGGCCTGCGTTATTGTTGGTGTCATAGCAATAAGAGCTGTTGAAATGATTGTGATTATTCTTTTCATTGTTAATTAGTTATTTAAGGGTGTAATTAGTTTTTTATTGTTATCGCCCGTATTGGTTGTCAAAGAACGACCTATCTTTTTCCCATTTAAGCAGGTCGGACAGAGTAGACGATTTGACTGCAATATTAAAGCTCCACGACTGTCTAAATCCTATCGGCACCCATTGCAGACTCATTTGCCAGCAGTGTAGGTCGCGTGTGATTCGGACTGTTCCCGGGGTTAGTTTATTCATAGTAAGGTCATACCCCGCTGATGCCGAGACAGCCCATTTTTTAGTGATATTCACCGAACCATCAATATTTATGGAGTGTTGTAAATCTGGTTTGTCAGTATTAGTATAGTTAAAGGAGTAACTAAAGTTTAGACTCCAGGGTATATTGAAGTCATAGTATTGCGTCGATGCTAGTATTGCAAGGTCTCGGGGGGAGAGCCTTCCCGGTTGTTGCCCACTTGTTGCTGCCGCCTCGAACATATTGTTTTGCATATTATTCCTCATAGCCATTTCGCTGGCGTTATTATTATTGAGAGGGTTGTTGCTCGCGGCTTGTCCTGTTTCGCGGCTATTGGAGCTCTTGAATCCGTAACCAAGGCTAAAGTTAAGCGCAGTAAGTTTCAGGAACCCTCCGTCTTCGACTCTAAATTTATTGATACGGTGTCCATCTATATCTTGATAGGGGTCGAACGTTGCATTAAGCTGTATTGGGAGCACGTCTGCTATATTTGTTCTGAGTTCCACGCTAAAAGGCGCAAGGTTGAGCGAATCGGCCATAAAGTTATAGCCCGAGGATATATTGAACGATTCTATCAGTTTTATTTTTTTGTAGCCCGAGGTGTCGTTTTTGGACTTGAATTTCGCTTCGAGTGTATTTCCCAGCGAGAAGCTGATAGCTCCCACCTGTCCTTTGGATGGTGGTGAGTACATTTGCCCGTCGTAGGGATTGTATTCGGAGATGGTTCCGTCGGCGTTAGTTTGGACATCTTTATAGTATCGCGACCCGTTATCTGGAGTATATGACAGCGAGAATGACGGTGTGAACAGGTGTCTAAACATTGCCACAGGTTTATCTCTTTGGCCAAGTGAGTATGTACCGTAGAGTTTGGTGTTGAATGCTACGGAGGTTGACACATCCCACAGTCGATAGAATCCCGAGGTGGTATCTTTGATTGTAGTTTGGGTGCTTTCGTCCCACGATTGGTCTATTTTTTTGAAAATCCATTTTTCGTTATAGTTAACCGAGGGTGTGATATTGAGATATTGTGCTACGTTGAAGCTGGCCGAGATTGGTATTGCGTGTGAAACCCCTGTTTTCATTTGGTCGAACATCTCTTTTTTGAAGAGTATATCTTCTTTGATATTGGACATTTCGTTGCGCAGAGTGGTGTTGTATGTGAGTGATATTTTCTCGTACCATTTCTCTTTGCCGACTGCTTTTTTGCGTTTAAATGGCGCTATACGCATCACGTTGAATGTAAAGTTTGGCAGTAGCATAGTGATGGTACTGTCTCTCGTATTCTGCGACATAGAGGCATTGACCGAAAGAGAGTACGGTTTGCCTGCCCAGTTTTTAGAGTAGTTGATAGACGACGAAGTTTGGGAGTTAAGGTAGTCTTCCATATCCTGCGCATTGTACTTATTATACGTGCTACTAGTATAGTTGACCGAGGCGGAGAACGTTGAGCCCGGCAGGAAGCGGGGGTCTTGTGTATGTGTCCATCGTACGCTGATATTTCGCGTATCAACGTGGTCGGGCGATGATTTTTCGCCTATTTTATCGGCGGCATAGTCGAACCCTACGGAGCCATTAAATTTGTATCTTAGTGAGTAGCTCGATGATGCACCAACCTGCCAAGAGCCTAATGTATATATCCCTCCGACCACTCTTAGGTCGACATAGTCATTTATGGCGAGGTAGAATCCTCCGTCTCGGATAAAGAACCCTTTGACATATTCCTCTCCGAACGATGGGATTATTATCCCGGATTTGCGTGTAGTTGTTTGTGGGAAGAACCCGAACGGCACCCCGAGGAAGTATAGTGGGACGTCTTCGAATACCATATATGATGGTCCGAACACGGTCATTTTATCGGGCACTACTGTCCCTTTGGTCATTTGGAGGTAAAAGTGGGGGCATTTAGCATCGCAGACTGTGTAGCGTCCGTTGTGCATATGTATTGTGTTGTCTTTGAGTCGTTTGACTGTTGATCCATAGAGTGTTCCTTCGCCATCTTTTGTGTCTACACCACGGATTCTGGCTTTGCCCGATTCCATATTGTATTGCATTGAGTCGACTATGAATTGCTCTTCGCCCTGTTTGAATTCGGGGCGCGACATTTCGTTGGTTGCTGTGTCGATAATGACCCCTTTGGCTGCAACGTTTTTGGTGTCAGTGCCTAGTTCGATGTAGTCTGCTTTGAGGTTTATGTCTTGATATTTTATATCTCCTTGGCCGTAGACGGTTACAATTTTTGAAGTTAGATTGTATGTTAGCGAATCGTTGTTTTTGCCATAGATTGGTGCATCGAGGAACGGTTTGCGGTTTTGTGCGGCAATGGAGTCTTGGCTCAGGCTATCGGCCAATAATGTGTTATTGGCTAGGCTGTCACTGCTCAGGGAGTCAGTTTTGAGGGAATCTGTTTGTAGGGAGTCGATTTGTAGTGAATCAACAAGGAGAGAGTCGGTTAGTAATGTGTCTAGTCTTGTTGAGTCGGCATTAATCGAATCGTTTGATTTTTGCGCGTTATTATTGAGCGAGTCGGTTTGAGTTGGGAAGCCCAGAGATTTGGCTGCTCGTATGGTGCTAGAACAGCTGACTATCGTCAGTGTTTGGACGATAATTGCAACGGTGGTTAATAAATATTTTAAACTTATGTATCTCAAATTGAGTAGTATAATCAATATAATTCTTA
>CAMQUV010000097.1 GCA_947037995.1 uncultured Rikenellaceae bacterium | reverse complement strand
GGTTGAGTCAAAGCCTGTGGAAAGAGCAATCTAGTATTGCTCGCCTCCGCACGGGTAGGGTGCTAACAGCACACGAAGTCAGGCTCGCTGGCTGAAAGCTGCCAAAGTAAAATTAGCAGGTTTGGGCTGAAACTTGGTTTTGTTTGTTGGTTGCAGCGCCCGGGTGTGTGCTGACTTGTTCGGCCGCGCCGTGGGGAGGGCGCTGGCTTCCAGGCTTCGCCTATGCCATTATTAGAGTGGGTTGATTTTGGTTTCGAAGGCCTGTTGGGGCTTGTTCTATATTCAGGTATAGAACATCTCCGGCTGGGGGAGGCCTTCGATATTCTTAGCTTCGCCTATGCCATTACATATTACAATGGCTAATGAGTCAAAGCCTGTGTCAGTTTGTGGTTAGTTGGTTGGATTTGGGACAAAAATAAATGCCCCTTACTTATTGATAAGCAGGGGGCATTTTACATTTGTTGTGTGTTGTCAATGGGTTTATAATTACCCGAGATAGTCTTTAAGGAGTTTGCTACGTGCACCATTACGGAGTCTTCTAATAGCTTTTTCTTTGATTTGTCTAACACGTTCTCTAGTAAGGTCGAATTCGTCTCCTATTTCTTCGAGAGTCATTTCGGAGCATCCTAGTCCAAAGAATGATTTGATTATATCTCTTTCGCGTTCGGTTAGAGTAGATAGTGCTCTATCAATTTCGACGCAAAGTGATTCGTTTATCAGTGCTCTGTCTGCGTTAGGTGAGTCGGAGTTGACAAGGACATCAAGCAGGCTATTGTCTTCGCCTTCGGCAAATGGAGCATCGACAGACACGTGTCTACCAGAGACTCTAAGTGTGTCGGCTACTTTTTCTTTAGGCAGGTCAAGTATGCGTGCTAGTTCTTCGGGTGATGGAGTTCGTTCATTTTCTTGTTCGAATCTGGCGAATGCTTTATTGATTTTATTGAGCGAGCCGACTTGGTTGAGTGGAAGTCTGACGATACGAGACTGTTCTGCAAGAGCTTGTAGTATTGATTGTCTAATCCACCACACGGCGTACGATATGAATTTGAATCCACGAGTTTCGTCAAATTTTTCGGCTGCTTTAATAAGTCCTAGGTTCCCTTCGTTGATAAGGTCGGGGAGTGTAAGTCCTTGGTTTTGGTATTGTTTTGCAACAGAGACTACAAATCTAAGGTTAGCTTTGGTAAGTTTTTCGAGGGCTTCTTTGTCTCCTTTACGGATACGTTGGGCAAGTTCGACTTCTTCTTCCACAGTGATAAGTTCTTCTCGTCCAATCTCTTGGAGGTATTTATCGAGTGATGCACTTTCACGGTTTGTGATAGATTTTGTAATTTTTAATTGACGCATAGTATATATTTAGTGTGTGTAGTGAAATAAAAATGTTTTATAGATATTCAGTATTAGGTTTGAAAATGTTTTATTTAAGGTTTTGGTAGACAATGTATTTTCCGTCGGGGTAAACTCCTTCGATGGATTCTATTTTGTCGTTAATCTTAGCGAGGTCGGTTTCAGTTTTGATATAGTGTTCGTTTATAGCTATTATGATAAATCCGGGTCTGACTTTCGCTTTGGCTAGTACTCCATTTTGGTGTATGTCTGTCACTTGTAGCCCGTGTTTGAGTTGTAGGCGTTGGAGTGTGTTGCTCGTGGCGGGTGTAAATTCCGCGCCAAGAAGCTGTTTCATATCGACATACTCTTTGGTGAGTAATTCTTCTTTCCCAGCTCTATTACGTAGAGTTACGTCAAAAAGTTTCGTTTGAGAGTCTCTTTTTACTTTTATTTTGATTTTGTCCCCAGGATTTAATTTCGCAAGCATCTCTTGAAGTACCGCACTCTTATGAACCTTTGTGGAATTTATCTCAATGATAACATCGTTTTTTCGTAATCCAGCTACCTCGGCTGCCGAGTTTTCAACTACCTCACCTATGTATAAACCCTCTTTTTCGGTGATATTTAACTCCTTGCCAAATCGCTCTAACCAATCGTGACTGATTTCACTGAAACTAACCCCAAGTACCGCTCTTTGTACTGTCCCGTACTCTCGCAAATCTGATGCCACTTTTTGTACTATCGAACTCGGTACCGCAAATGAATACCCTATATAACTCCCCGTGTTCGATTTTAGTATAGTGTTAATCCCAACCAAATTCCCGTCGGTCGTGACTAATGCACCCCCAGAGTTGCCAGGGTTGACCACAGCGTCAGTTTGTATGAAAGATTCTATATCGAGCATTCCGCCCTGACCGTATCCCAATGAACGACCCTTTGCACTCACAATTCCTGCCGTAACAGTTGAGCTGAGCCCCATAGGGTTGCCTATGGCTAGTACCCATTGCCCTAGTTTTAGGTCGTCGGAGTTTCCAAATGTAACGGGTGATAGCCCTTTTTGTTCTATTTTTAAAAGCGCAATATCTGTGCCCGGGTCTGTACCAACCAATGTTGCTACGTGGCGCCTGCCGTCGTGTGTAACTACACGAATCTCATCGGCGCCTGTAATAACGTGGTTGTTTGTGACAATGTAGCCATCTTGTGATATAATTACCCCAGAGCCGCCCGAACGTCGCTGTTTTGTTTGTGGGCTTTGTTGCTGTTGTTGCTGAGGCTGTTGGCGTTGACCAGGGCCAAAGAAAAAGTCGAAAATATCTTGTTGGTTTCTACCGCCCGAGCGTCTCACCTGAACGGATTGTATGTTCTCGATATTGACAACCGCTTTAACTCCAGATTGTGCCGCCTGCGTAAGGTCGGGGAGTTGTGTTGTTGTGGAGAGCGATGCTAGGTGGAACGAGTTGTTGGCCGATTCGTCAAGCATTGCCGTACCGCTATGTTGCGGCGCGTTGCTTTTGGCTGTAAGTTTAACTACCGTTAGTGAAGCCGCTGCCGATAGCACAACGGATAATGCTGTGATTAGGATGATGTTTTTTGTTCTCATACGTTTTTGTTAAAATAATTTATTTGTATTGTTTATTATTAGTGTTGTTTCAACTATAACGTAACGATGCTTAGATATATTATTAGCAACTCACATATAAACAAAAAGGCTCACACATTAACACGTGTAGCCTTTATAATATTTTTGTGAACCTAGTCTTTATGGTTGGAATTGGTGGAGTGTAAGTTTTCCGTCATACATAACTCCGTATGTAGGGGTTTCGGAAGAAATCCATTCTCCGAGCACCGCAACTTGCGCGCCATCAATATCCACAATAGCCGGTGTGTGCAGGTGTCCTAATATAAAGTAGTTTATGTTAGGGTCTAAATTTTTTTGTTCTTGCGCCCATTTAACCAGAGGTTCTTGTGTTCCTTTAAATTCGTGTTTGACATCGCTTCTGGAGTGTCTACTATTGTTCGACCAGTTTTGTCCGAGTTTTACAGCAAAGTCTGGGTGCATCATACGTTGGAACAGGAATATCGTGAATTTGCTTCGAAAGAATTTTGTAAGTAGTCTTCCCGCGGTATCATAATTAGTAAGTCCATCTCCGTGTGCAATCATCACTCTTTTGCCTTGGAGGTTAAATTGCGTAGGTTTATTATAGAGTATAAGTCCGAGTTCTTCGTTAAGATAGTTAGTATGGTTCCACATATCGTGATTTCCTCCAAAGAAGTGTATTTTGATACCATTGTCGGTCATTTGCGCAAGTTTGGCAAGTACTCTGACAAATCCTTTGGGAACAACTCTATTGAATTCGAACCAGAAATCAAAGACATCCCCCACAAGGAATAGTTCGTCGCAGGATGGTTCGATAAAGTTGAGCCATTTTAGAAACAGGAGTTCTCTTTGTCTGGGTTTGACATCTTTATATTGCAGTCCCAGGTGTATATCGCTAGCAAAATATATCATAAATCCTTATAGTATTGACGAGAGTTTTGCGTCGAGTTCTTTCGGAGAGAGGTTTTTGCCCACCATATCGCCTGTTTTATCGAACAGGAAGTTAGAAGGGATTATCGTCACATTATAAGTTCTAACAGCCGGAGAATTAGCTCCGAGTTCGTCACAGACCGTAGTCCACGGGATTTTCATAGCACTAACAGTAGTTAGCCATTGCACCTTCGACCTATCGAGAAAAACCTGATAGATTTTGAGCCCTTTGGATTCGTATTTGTTATACACTTTAAGTAGTTCTTGGTTCACAGTTTTTTGTTCGACTGGTTCCGACGCAGTATAGCACAGTAGGGTCACCTCGCCATCAAATTGTGCAAGTTCGGACATTTCTCCTTTTGCATTATTCATTACGATATTAGGATATTTCCTATTTTCGGCGATACTATGTTCAATAAGCGAGTCAAATTTAGCTGCCTCAACGTGTGCCGTTTCTACTTGTTTGACATCATTATCGAGCGATTGCACGTATGGTGAGTTGGGGTAGTATTGTTGCAAAGAGTCTCGGAGCATTTTGAAGTAGACAAAATCTTCCACTTCGGCAAAAAGAAACTGTTGTCTATTTCTGTCATAGGGTTGATAGAGTGGCATCAGTGATGCTAGCGACGAATTATTTTGGACTATGAATTTGATAGCCGAGCGTTTCAGGTTGTTATACTCTTGTTGGTATTCCACTCCTAGTTGTTGTTGGCGTTGTGGCTCAACAGTTCTATCATAGATTTTAATAATAGAGTCGAGTTTGAGCGAAGTATTACGTACAAGGTTATTGAATTCTTTGACGAGTTTCGACCCTTTAGAGCCTTCGACTGTGTAGTTGTAGTATATATTTCCCACTGCCGAAATTTCGAGCGTTTCGCCTGGTTTGGCAAGAATCGGCACATACGAGCTCTCTACCACGACGTTATAGAACGTTGGTGTCGTGTCGCTAGGAGTTACTTTGAAGCTGAATTGTCCTTTTTCGTTAGTAGTTATAGTATCAATTTCGACAGTTCCCTCTTTGAGACTGAGTCTTTTGAGGCTAACTTTCTTCCCTGGTTTTCCAAAAAAGTGTCCGTTAATAGTAATTTGATTGTCGGGGGTGCATCCGAAAGTGAGTATAAATGCTAGGGTTGTCAGTGTTAGAGCTGTTAGTAATTTCATATATAAGTGTTATGTGTTTTGTGTTGAGTCTTAGGGTGTAATTGTGGTAGTGTGGGTATTGCTTTTACAAATATAAGCGAAAAAAACAATAAAGTAAAATAAATGAATTATTTTTTTGGTTTTTGCACGTAAATGTTCTTGTCTTTTCATAAATCTTTGCTAGATTTGTAATAAATCAAACGCTAACTTTAAATTAATCATCGAACTTATGATACTTACAACCCTT
>CAMQUV010000096.1 GCA_947037995.1 uncultured Rikenellaceae bacterium | reverse complement strand
GATTCGTTGGATTTCTGCCAACATCTGTCCGAAAATTATACGCAATTTGCCATAATCATTAATCTGTATATATGTCTTGCCTTCGCTCTGCGAGATTTGAATGATATTGTCTTTTGCTCCCAAATCTCGTGCCCAAAGCCCTATCAATTGACGGCTGCGCATATGGGCTTGCTGGATTGTTTCGCCCAGTTTGATGCGTGTGAGTTGACCCATTATTGCATTGAAAATGAACGAATTGTATTCGGCTTTGCCACTTTCGAGCGATGGTAGGATGTTGAGAGTGACCATCTTAGGGTCGGTGATATAATAAAGCGCGAACAGCTCGGCGCGTGTCTCCTCGAGTGCCGACCCGTAATTTTTGAGCTCGTCGCCTTTCACTCCACTCGATAATTGACCGCTGCCGTGTCCCAAACATTCGTGTAAATCTATGGCTACATCCTTTGCCGCGGCACCATAGTTGCGTAATAAATCTTGTATCTCAATTGTGTGAAACTCGGCCGCAAAACCGCTTCCCTGTGCCGCCATCTCGTAAGAGTGGGTGAAATTACCAATCGTGACAGATTTGCTGCCGTGGTCGCGGCGAATCCAATCGGCATTAGGTAAATTAATGCCTATCGGGGCTGCAGGATAGCAGTCGCCTGTAACGATTGCCGCGGTGATAACTTTGGCCGAAACACCCTTTACTACTGGTTTTTTGAACTCCGTAGCAACTGGTGAGTTATCCTCGAACCATTGGGCGTTGCTCGAGAGAGTTTCGGTGCGTTTGGTGGCCTCTATATCCTTGAAATTCACTATCGATTCCCACGTGGCTTTTAGCCCCATTGGGTCGGTGTAGTTTTCGATAAATCCGTTTACGAAATCGACTTGCGAGGCTGTGTCTAACACCCAGCTAATACTATATCTGTCGAAAGTCTTCAGCTCGCCACTGTTGTAAAACTCAATCAGATGTTCAATCGTTTGTTTTTGCTGCTCGTTTTCGGCGAAATCGGCTGCTTTGGTGAGCCATTTGACTATCTCTTTTATCGCGGCGCCGTAGAGCCCGTCGGTCTTATAGGTCAGCTCTTTTATCGTGCCATTTTCTTTGACTAGTTTGGAGTTTAGTCCGTACGAAATGGGTTGATTGTCTGATGGGTTACCCATTTTGTTGTAGAAATCTTCGACCTCTTTTTGTGTTAAATTCTCGTAGAAATTAACTGCCGAATTTGTAATCAAATCATTTGTGGTGTCTTGAGTAAGTCGTTTTGGGCAGTAGGTCACCTCGAAAATAGCTTTGCGAATTAGGGCAATATCCTCTCTCGCAGGGAGTTTGTCGGATGGTGTGTTTGCTATCAATTTGTCGAAAAACTCGGGCGAGAAATCGGGCACGAATTTATCGTTAGAGTAGTGGTGGTGGATGCCGCTTGCGAACCAAACTTTTTTGAGATATATCACAAAACCATCATACTCCTCGCTTGGCTCGAGTGTATTGTGTTGGTAAATTGCTTCGAGAGTCTTGCGGATTTGAAGGTTCAGACTGAAATGTTGGTCGAAGAGAATGTCACGACCCGATAGAGCTGCTTGCACCAAGAAATAGACCAGCGTCTTTTGATTGAGCGACAGGTTTTCAAAGTTGGGTACACGATATTGGAGTATTTTAATATCGTCGAATTGCTCTACTTGCCATCTTATTTTATCGTTGTTTTTCATCTTTGAAATGTGTTTTATTCTGTTGCGTTGAACGTTAGTTTTTTGCCGAAGCCCAATGTGTTGTCAGTGAATTTGGCGTGTGTGATTTGTATTGCCCAGAGCGGTTCGAGGAACGGCGCGGCGTAGGGGAATTTTTTGAGATACGTGGCTTTGTCCGCCGGGCTTTCGCTCTGTTGGATTGTGCCCGAAATTTGTATCCCCTGGAGTTTGCCAATAATTTTGGTCTCGAGGGCAATGGAGCAGGCTACGTATTGGTTTTGGCTTGCTTGGGTTGCGTGTTTGGTCTGGTTTTTAGATGAAATAATTAGCCGATTGTGCCCCTTGTCGAATGCGTAAAACGCACTTGCGCACCAAGGGATGTTATTTTCGGATGTAGCGAGAGTAAGTAAATGGTGTTTGCGTATGAATTTAATAATTCTATCATCCATTACATTCCCATCTATTATATTTTCATCTGAGCGTTCCACTACGGTGTTTATTTTGGCTGTATTATTATTCATTTTTGGTATTTGGCGCGGCAACTTCGATGCGTGTAATAGGGGCGATATCGAGTGGTGCGAACTCTTCGCTAGGGTATTTATAGTAGCCAGCGATTCCAATCATAGCGGCATTGTCGGTAGTAAGTTTAAAGGGTGGAAGGTATGTATTCCAGTCTCGTTTTTCGCCCTCGGCAGTGATAGCGTCTCTGAGCCCTGAGTTGGCCGAGACCCCACCAGCGATTGCTATTTCGGTGATTTCGTATTTTTTTGCCGCCTTGATAAGTTTATTCATTAGAATCTCGACAATTGTATATTGTAGCGAGGCGCAGATATCCTGTTTGTTTTGTTCGATAAAATCGGGCTCTTCTTTGACAATATCGCGCAGGGTGTAGAGGAACGACGTTTTGAGCCCTGAAAAACTATAGTTGAGTTCGTCGACTTGAGGACGTGCAAATTTTAGTGCTTTTGGGTTTCCCTCTTTGGCTAGTTTGTCGACAAGTGGTCCGCCGGGGTATCCTAGACCCATAACTTTGGCGCATTTATCGAACGCTTCGCCTGCGGCATCGTCGATTGTTGTTCCAACGATTTCCATATCAAAGTAGTCCTTGACCAGTACAATTTGTGTATGTCCGCCCGAAACGAGCAGGCATATAAATGGAAATTTGGGCATCGGGCGTGGTTCGCCTGGGAGTTCGACAAAGTGCGAAAGGATATGCCCTTGCAGGTGGTTTACCTCGATAAGTGGCGTATTGGTTGCGATAGAGAGTGCTTTGGCAAACGACACACCAACCAAAAGTGAGCCCATAAGCCCCGGGCCACGTGTGAAGGCGATGGCATCTATCTCACTTAGAGTTTTGCCTGCATCTTTGAGTGCCGTATCGACCACGGGTACTATATTTTGACCGTGGGCGCGACTTGCCAATTCGGGGATGACGCCGCCGTAAGTAGTGTGTACCGCTTGCGATGCTATGACATTCGACAGGAGTTTACCCCCGCTGATTACGGCCGCCGATGTATCGTCGCACGAGCTTTCTATTGCTAATATTGTGATTTTCATAAATAATAGTTAATTTTGTATCCTATAATCCTTTTCCCGCTTTTTGATGCGGGCCTCTGGGTTGCAAATATAATGAAAAAAGTCGCCAAATACATATCTTTTATAATTTCTAGTGCCATTATTTTAATAGTTGGGATTCCTATACTTATGACACTTCTGCTGCAAATTGACGCCGTTCAATCTTGGGCTACCAACTCTGCTACACAAATGCTTACAGAAAAAGCAGGTGTGAAATTTGAAGTGGGGAAGATTAATCTGACCCTTTTTAATAGAGCAGAACTGCAAAATGTTATTATTCAAGACCATAAAGGTGATACAATGATTTTTGTTGGGAAACTAGATGCCAAAATTGTTGGCGTTAATTTTATTACCGGAGCCATTAAACTCGGGAAAGTTAATATCGACTCGGTTAAAGTCTTCCTATACAGAGATAGCCTTAACGTTATGAACGCCAAAAAAGTGTTCGATAACTTTAAACCAAATGTTCCCAGAACCAATAGACCAAACTTTAACCTCTCCTGCCTAAGCGCACAACTAAATAATGCCCAATTCAAACTCTCGTATTACGAAAAACTTAAGCAAGATAACGGACTCAACTTTAAAGACATTGAACTATCGGACATTAAACTGAATGCACACGATATAATTGTGCAAAACTATGACGCACAGGCCGTTATATCATCTCTTGCACTTAAAGAGAAATCAGGACTCATTATCCAACACCTCGAAACAGATAAATTTGCTATTAACGAAACAGGACTAAGATTCGATAAGGCTAGGATACAATTGCCCCAAACAATTATTCAAACTAATCACCTGAACTTCCTATATGCCTCTTGGTGGGACTATAACGACTTCGTTAATCGTGTGACATTTGATGTAGATGTGCTATATAGTAATATCTCGACCAATACAATCTCGTACTTTATCAAAAATGATAGAATACCCTATACGCTCCCTCTGCAGTTCTCGGGACATATCGTAGGGCCTATTCCTAGACTTGTCGGCGAAATTAAAATGTTGGAGTGTCTGGGGACGAAAATTAAAGGGGATTTTACTATATCCTCGCTGCCAGATACCAAAAATGCTACCTTTGACCTTAACGTTAATAGCCTCGTTACTGACGAAAATGCCACCAAACAATTATTGCAAGCGCTTAATGTTAAGAAAATACCCAACTCTATAAATAAAATATTAAGAAATAACGAACAAATAAAACTTAATGGACGATTCTATGGGCTGCTTAGCGAATTTGATGCGCTTTGTGATGTACAGACTAAGCAAGGGAAAGTACGAGCCGAACTTAAAGTAGTGCCCGTTGCGGCTAATAACGTGAAATTTAACGGCAACCTTGTGACACGGAATTTCCATATAGCGCAGGCACTTGAAATTAAAAGTATGGACTCGATTTCAGTTAGTGCGAAGGTTAACGGGAATGTCTCGGCGCAAGGTTTTAGCTTTAATGCAAATGCCAAAATTGATAGCCTCGGGTGGAATAACTATAACTATGAGAAGATAACTATGAAAGGGCAGTTCTTCAATAAACGCTTTGATGGATTGCTTAAATCGGAGGACGAAAATTTAAAATATGATGCAATCGGTACGTTTGACCTCACGGAGGGGGAACTGCCGAAATTCGATTTTAAAATTAATATCCCTTATGCTGATTTAATAGCTATTAATCTTAATAGAAGAGACTCTATATCTACGCTCAAAGCAGCTATGACGGCTAAATTTCAAGGCTCGTCGCTCGAGGACCTGTCGGGGACATTCAATGTGGATAGCGCTACCTATATTAACCATCGCGATACAGTGCTGATGGATGGGATTAGCCTGATTACGCATAATACACCCGAACTTAATAGCCTAGAGCTCAAATCGCCATTTGCCGATGCAAGCCTTAAAGGAGAGGCAGGGTACTCTGATATAGTGAAATTCCTTAACACTGTGGCGGTGAAATATGTGCCCAGATTTAATGATATAGCTCGGATTACTGGCTCAGACCTTGTGCTGGCTAATAATGACTACAAATATGC
>CAMQUV010000095.1 GCA_947037995.1 uncultured Rikenellaceae bacterium | reverse complement strand
AGCATCGACATCCGCCGAGTCGAATTTTTAGCCGCCAAACAATCTTCCGACCACGACTGTGGGGAGGCCTTCGATATTCTTGGATTCGCCTAGGCCAATTACTTATGAGTCAAAGCCTGTGGAGATAACCCCGATAGGCAATCTTCAAGTGGCGTTGCCACCGAGCCTTCGCAAGGGGCAAAACTCGAGTGCCGTTGGCACCTTTGGCTCGCTGGCTGATAGCATCCAAAGTTAGAATTGCTAGCGTGCTGACAGGCAAATTTCGTGTGCTGTTAGCACCGCCGCTGGGGGGCAGAACCATATTTTAATTGCCAGCCGGAGTTATCCACAACCTCTGAAAGCGTGTTTTGCTCTTATCAAAAAAAACAATGCGTTTGTAAACCTCTTATAAATAATTTATATTTGTACCCACTTGCAGATCCATAAACCGAAAAAAACCACCTAATTACATTACTATATATTCTATATGAAAAAGCTACTGACTACGATTCTCCTTACTATTACTATCACATCTTATGCGCAGCAGAGCGGTTTGAAATCAAGATTTGAAAAACATATTACCACCCTCGCCTCGGATGAGTTTGGCGGACGTGTGCCCCAAACAAAGGGCGATACGCTAACGGTTGAGTATATCGTCGGGCAGCTCAAAAATATTGAGGGAGTTGAACTAATGGGCAATAATGGACTGCAGGAAATTACTGTGAAGTCCGAGCGTATAAGGACGCTATACACGCCCAAGGGTAACGGAAAGTTTACAAAAACTAATATGTTGCCAGCCACACTCCAAACTTTCAATACGGTGGCTCGTGTAAAGGCTACGAAGGAAAATAATCCCAAGGGCGAGTCAATTATAATAGGAGCTCACTATGACCATATGGGGTATCAGAAAAACAAAAGAGGTGATATAACACTTGTTCGTGGGGCTGATGATAATGCTTCAGGAGTGGCTTTTGTGATTGAATATGCGCGCGAAATGGCGGCTCTCAAACACCTTTTGAAGCGCGATGTGATTTTCATATGCTTTAGCGCCGAAGAGATAGGAATGTTGGGGTCTAACTATTATGCCAACAATCCCCTCGCTCCGTTGGATAAAGTGGTTGCGATGATAAATTTTGATATGACTGGTAGGATGATGCGCAAAGGAATTACGATTCGTGGGCTAGCGTCCTGCAAAGAGGCGCCTGCTATATTTTCGACCCTTGCTAACCCTAATCAACTGGACCTTATATGGGAGTTTCGTGCTAAAGGGCCGACCGATTATAAATCTTTCTATGCAAAAGGTGTTCCTGCATTTTCGTTTTCGACGAGGATACATAAGGACTATCATACCGATAGGGATGTAGTGGATAAGATTAATTATGAGGGTATGATTATGCTATTTAATTATGCGCAGAATGCAATCGGTCGATTTGCTTTTGAACAAACCACGCTTACGTTTAATAATTCGGAGCATTAGGTAATCGGTTGCAACCTTGCGGTATGTAGAAATTATTGTTATATTTGCATAGAAGCTCGGGAACCGAGTTTGTGGAATTATAAACAAAAATATTTTTTTCATTATGAAACAGAACCGTTATTTACTGTTATTTCTTTTAGTTTTCATCCTAATATCTTGCGGCACACCCGATAAGGATAGCGGTGCAATAGTGTTTTCGCAGGAATCTGCGAAGCGCGAACTTAGTGCAATTGATATTTGTCATTTGTCAGAAAATAGAGCTTTACTAGGGGGTAACCTCTATGATATTGCTTTTCTTTCGGACACTTCGTTTGTTTTGGCTAATGATAAACAGGTAATTATATATAATACAAATGGCGAGCAATTAAAAGTAGTGGGAAGTAACGGCCGTGGCCCAGGTGAATATGTCTCGGCATCAAATCTTTTTGTGTCTGATAAATATATTTATGTGTGGTGTAGTATGTCGTCGAAGTTGCTGGCTTATGATAAGGCAGGGAAGTATATGGCGTCTTATTCGGGCTTTAAAGCGGCAGTTAAGAAATTTGTTGTGCTCAATGATGAGGTAGTCTATTTCTATACGGTCAATAGAGTTGGGAAATCGCTGGTTAAGGTTTATGATTTGAAATCTAGCCGATTTATTGATGGTTTAGGTGTCGTCAGTTTGGCAGATGTGGTGCTGTCGCTCCGTCCGTCGATTGGTGGTATTTGTGTTGACAATGGTAAGGTGTTGTTCGTGCCAGCAGGTGAATTGTCAGTTAGTGTTATAGGAGGTGGCGAATGCTCTAATTTGTTTACAATTGATGATTCTAAGTTTTCTGTGGAGGTTTCTGTTACCGCTGCGGAGATATATGATATGTCGCCGCAGCAGCGCTATGAATTTATTGCCAGTAATAGTATGGTGTTAGACGTTAGTTCCTATGAGGGGCGTGTTTTGGTTTTGGCAGAAACAGGCGAGGTTTTGTTGGGGGGCTCGGCTCCTGATTTGTCGGGGCGTAATTTGGTCTTATATGAGGTTGATAGTAGTAATAATCCTGTTAATAAAGTGTCCTATGTCTACCCCGAACGTGCTATGCTATATGAACTTCACGATGATAAGTTGTATTATATCTCGTATGATTCTGCCGCTAGTAGTTATCTCTTGCGCGGTGTAGTATCGGAATAATATATGTTTAGTGGAGTAGCGTCAAATGGCCTTTGCTGAGTTCGATTGTCGAAGGTGTTGTTCGACTTTTTGCACTCTAAATTAGAGTTGTTAAAATATTTAGCAAACTTGGAAAGCTATATTGTGAAAATTATAGCGTTCTTTGCACTATGAAAAAAGTATTAACCACAGAGGAGCTTTACAGGCATCGTATTGAGCTTGTAATGCAGTATATTACGGATAATCTCGATAAGGAGATTGATATACTCACTTTATCGACTATCTCTGGTTTTTCTTCATTTCATTTTCACCGTATTATTAAGGCTTATATAGGAGAGTCAATAGGTGCGTTTATTGTGCGCACAAGGGTCGAGACAGCGGCAAGACTACTACTTTATTCTAGTATGTCTGTATCAGACATAGCATATAGAGTTGGTTATAATGTGCCTACTTCGCTCACCAAAGCGTTTGTCAAGCATTACGGAATTTCGCCTACTCAGTATAGGCGTAGTCGAAAACCTATTGTAAAAAACGGTTACAGCAGTGAGGGTGAGAGTATGATGCAAACATATCGTGTGGTAGAGTTACCCTCGACAAATATTATTTACATAGGTTCGCGAGGTCATTACCGTGAACGCCATTATTTCCCAACTTATACAAAGCTCTTAGGCGAATTAAAAAGGCAGGGTAAAGTCACTGATAATATTGCTTATTTGGGGATATTCTATAATAATCCAAATGTAACGTGTGATGATAATTTATATAATATTATTGGTATTACTACGCAACAGGATGTGGAGCCCAATGGGAATATAGAGGTGAAGCGCCTTCTTGGTGGTAAGTACATAGTGTTTACGTTTAATGATAAATTATCAAAGTTGGACGATACATATAATCGTATATATAGTGCAATCCTTGTTAGCGAATTGTTTTGCCTGCGTGATAGCTATGGATTTGAGAGGTACGAAGATAATTTAGGGGATATAAAGCCAAATAGTAAAATTAAGATTGAGATACACATACCAATAGAATATAGAAATGAATAAAAGTGAACTACGTGACGACATAGATTTTGGCAATCAGGAAATCCCCAAATTATTTAAGAAGCTATTAATTCCAACACTGTGGGGGATGTTCTCCACGGCGTTGTTTATAATAACAGACGGCATATTTGTAGGTAAGGGTATTGGTAATAATGCTCTAGCAGCTGTGAACATAGTAGCTCCTTTTTTCTCGGTGGCAATAAGTATTGGGCTAATGCTCGGAATGGGAGGTTCAATCCTTGCTTCAATCCACTTGGCCAATAAGAAGCTGAAAACAGCTCGTATAGTAATTACACAGGCTACATTTACTGCAGTTTTTGTGTTGGTAATCCTTTCAATTCTGTCGTTATTATTTCTCGATGAGTTGCTTATAACCATAGGTGCTTCGCCTGAGCTACTTCCTATGGCACGAGAATATGGGTATGGGATTATCCCTTTTCTTATTACGGGGGTTTTGATGAATAGTATCCCTTTCTTTATACGTTTAGATGGTTCTCCTAATTACGCAATGAAATGTTCTATCATAGGGGCCGTAGTAAATATTATACTTGATTATCTATTTATTTTTGAGTTTGGCTGGGGCTTGCTAGGTGCTGCAATAGCTACTAGTATTGGCAATACATTGGGGGCGGTGATGGCTTTTGTTTATCTATGCCGAAAAGATACAACGTTGAGGTTTATCAAGGTTAAATTATCAAGCAAGGGGATACGAATGAGCCTTCGCAATATTTGGTATATGTGCAAATTGGGGGGTGCTTCATTCATAGGTCAAAGTGCTGTTATTATAATGATTATATGTGGTAATTTAGTTTTCGTACGAGAACTAGGAACTGATGGTGTTGCTGCATTCTCAATCTGTTGTTACACTTTCCCATTGATTTATATGATATATACTGCAGTGTCTCAGTCGGCACAGCCTATCATATCATACAATTACGCCAGCGGTTCTATGTTACGAGTGAAGGAGGTTTTTCGAATTTCTTTTATCTGGAGCATTGCAATCGGTGTGATTTTAACCTTAATGATGGTACTGTTTGCCCCTCAAATCGCGGCTATGTTTCTCGAGCAGGGCACACCGGCTTATGAATTTGCACGAAACGGTTTACCATTGTTTTCAATAGGTTTTATTTCATTTTCTATTAATATGCTGTCGATAGGATATTTTCAGAGTATCGAGAAAATTAATAAAGCTATGATAATTATAATACTTCGGGGGATTGTATTTATGCCATTGTTTTTTTACATACTCCCTTATATTTGGAGCGAGAATGGAGGGTGGTTGGCATTGCCAGCGACGGAGATTGCAACAAATATCTGTCTTATATTTATTTACCGAAAGAAATAGCGGATAAGGCTTAGTGTTTTTGGTGGGTTGTTGGTTTGACGTATTGGAATTGCAAACATTTTCCACACACAGGTTAAGTTACTTGATTTTAAATCCTAATTAGTGCCAGTAATAATACAATAAATGTCAAAGGTTTAGGTTTAGAATTTTGCGCAACATTGAGTTTGAGGGGGGTGGTTTGTGAAATTTGATACCTACACGCCTATAGCGAAGCTAATGGAAAAGGTACAATACTATGGTCTTGGCATATATGGGTACTACCCGGTGGCGAAGCAGATGTAAAACCACTTATCAATACATATCTAGGTAA
>CAMQUV010000094.1 GCA_947037995.1 uncultured Rikenellaceae bacterium | reverse complement strand
GAGGCTGGTGATGTAATCAACTCTATTACTATTACTGAAGAATAATTATTAAATATATAAAATAAAAAAGAAGAAAATTATGGAAATTACAGGAGCTGTGTACAAAGTACACGAAATGATTAAAGGAGAAGGTGCCCGCGGTGAGTGGCAACGTCAAGAAATCGTTATTGCACTTCCAGGGGAATTCCCTAGATATGTTGCGATCGAATTCTGGAACGAAAGAGCTGTTAGAGCTGCTGCACTCAAAGAAGGAGACCAAATCTCTGTTGACTTCCGTGTTGAATCACGCGAATACCAAGGAAGATGGTACACTCGTGTTACGGGACTGTCTATCAACCAAGCTGGTGCGGTTCAACAACCTTCTAATAACCAACAAAGCGCAAAATCATACCCAGTCTACGCTAACAATGCGCCTGCTCAAGAGAATTCACAAAGTTCTGTGGAAAATAATGCGGCTGGAGCTGAAGACCTACCATTCTAAATAAATCGTAGTACAGAATGCTTTTTATAGCCCTCGCTACATTTATTACTATTGTTATGCTTTGCGAATGGTTTGTTTGTTCCAAACGACTATTCGCAAACTCAACAATTTATAAATACACCTATTTAACCGCCTCTTTTTTAGTCGGTTATATGCCTATAATAGCTATTCTAACTGCCGCTAATCCTATTGAGAACCAAGCTCTTACGACTTGGGCTATACTATTAGTGATTACAAATCTACTGGTGAAAATACCACTGGTTATATATCTTATTTTTCATAAGAAATATAAAAAACATAGCGTTATTGCTAAGGTCTCATATATTATGTATGTCACCCTATTACTTTTGTCGGTTGCTTATGGTGCCTCAATTGGACGCAATGATATTCAAGTCAATTTCGTGACTATTAAATCTAATAAGATACCGAAATCCTTCGATGGCTACAAAATAGCACAGTTTTCCGACACTCACATTGGCAACATAGTGCTCTCTAATGACATCTTTAAAAGACTTGCAGATTCAATCAATAAATATAACGTTGACCTCATTGCCCAAACTGGCGACCTGGTCAATATGACCCACAAAGAACTCAATCCGCAGATTATTAGTAAACTAAAAAGACTCAAATCTAAAGATGGTGTCGTTGCTGTTTTAGGCAACCACGACCTCGGGTTCTATGTCCCTAGTAAGGATATGGCAAAGGAAATCTTTGACTCGATTCGTGTGTATCAGCGTGAAAAGTTAGGCTGGAGATTACTCGAAAACCAAAACTTTTTCGTGCACCGTGGTGGCGACTCTATTGCTATTTCGGGGGTAACCTACCCGAAAAACCTTAATCATAATAATATAAATTCATACTTCGGAGGCTCTAATATTGAGCAAGCACTCAGAGGTGTAAATGACTCGGTCTTTACTGTTATGGCTTCGCATACACCGTCACTTTTTGACTCTCTTGCAGCGAAACCTGTTGACCTAATGCTCTCGGGACACGTCCACGCGATGCAACTTAAAATCGGAAAATGGTCACCATCTAAATTCCTTTTTGAAAAATATTCGGGACTGTATAACGATGGTGACAGACAACTGTATGTCAATGATGGCTTTGGATTTGTTTTTTACCCGTTTCGTATGGGAGCAAAACCTGAGATTACTATTTTTTCACTAAAATCTTCAAATTAATCCTATGAGCGAACTACTTTATAGCTGCCAAAGAGAGCAGAAATTTACGCAGCCTGATTGGGCGATTAATGCGGTTATCTATGAGATGAACGTCAGACAATTTTCTAATGAAGGTACGTTTATGGCTGCTGCTGAGCACCTTGAAAGATTGTCGAAATTAGGAGTGACAATATTATGGCTTATGCCTGTGTTTACAATAGGGCAGTCACGCCGCAAAGGAACACTGGGGTCTTATTACTCAACGCAAAATTATACTGAAATTAACCCTGAGTTTGGAACTATTACTGATTTCAAACGATTTGTTGATAAAGCGCACTCTGTTGGTATTAAAGTTATCCTTGATTGGGTCGCTAACCATACATCGCGTGATGCAAAATGGGTCGAAACTAACCCTGAATGGTATGAGTGGGATAGCGAAAACAATGAAATTGCAACGCCATTCGATTGGAGTGACACGGCAAAACTTAACTATAATAGTGCCGAAATGCGCGCTGAAATGGTGAACTCGCTACAGTTCTGGATTGATAACTGTGCCATTGATGGGTATAGAATGGATATGGCAATGCTCGTTCCAATGGATTTCTGGGAAAAGGCTATCGAACAACTGAAAGAGACTCATAACGACCTATTTTTCCTTGCCGAAGCGGAGGGGCCGCAATTTCATAAAGTTGGATTCAATGCTACTTATGGATGGGCGACACATCATTTGTTAAACAGTATTGCCCAAGGTAATGCCTCGGCCAATGACCTTGCGCAAATGTTGCGAAATGATGCAATTAGCTTTAGCTCGGAAAGTATTAGAATGCAATTTACCTCTAACCACGACGAAAATAGCTGGAATGGAACAGAATTTATGAGAATGGGCGACGCTGCCGAACAAATGGCAGTGCTAACCTTTGTGCTTGATGGAGTGCCGCTCATTTATACAGGACAAGAGGTTGGACTCAAAAAACAGCTAGAATTCTTTGATAAGGACGTTGTGGAATGGACTGATGGCACTAGACAAGAGGAACTTTATAGTGCTCTTTGTGCGCTCAAAAACACACACCCAGCTCTTAGGGCTTCAACACAAGGAGCCGATATTGTAAGAATCGATACTACAAATAACCATAATGTAATGGCGATGAAAAGAGTCATTGATAACAGAAAAGTTATAGCACTGTTTAACTTTTCAAATAATGGGGCGGATATTAATGTCAATGATAATGACTTTCAAGGTGAATTTTCGCAGCTGTTAAGTGGCGAAAAAGCATATCTAAATAATGGACAACACTTCTACTTACCGCCGTATGGTTGGTTCGTATATTACAACTAAAATAAGTCTATATCTCGAAATAGAGATTGTTAATTAATTAAAAATAAGAATATTTTGCACAAAATTTTAAGTACCTATACTGCCTTTCTAAAACGTAGTAAAGAAATGTATGCTGATAAAGCGGCGTACTATATCCCTAAAGGAAAAACCTACTTTTCTATAACTTATAACCAACTGGTTGAAGATGTATTTAATCTCGCAGCCGCTGTTACCAAAAAATTTGAAAAAGAAGAGAAAATTGCTGTACTAGGCGAAAATTCGTACTTCTGGATTCTATCGTATCTTGGTACAACCGTCTCTAATAGAGTCATCGTTCCTATAGATAAAGAGCTAACCGCCCCCGAAATTAATAACATACTTACCTCCGCAGGCATAAATGTTCTTTTCTGCTCGGATGATTATATGGAGGTTGCTGGGGAAATCGAACGTGAATTGACGATTGTTAATACAACGGAAAATAACGAAATGCAAGAGCTTATTGCCTTGGGTGGAGAAGCCCGTAAAGACAACCCAGATTTTGGGCAAAATGAAGTTCCTGACAGCCTTTCGACCATCGTTTTTACCTCTGGTACAACGGGATTCGCCAAAGGAGTTATGCTTACTCGTAGAAACTTTTTCTATCATATTAACCAATGTCGTAGATTTATTGACCTACGCGGCGTTACATTTTCGGTTTTGCCGATGAACCATACTTATGAGTTTACGCTTAATGTTCTATTCCCAATCTATCAAGGTGGCACTGTGGCTATTAATAACTCGATTAAATATGTGGCACAAAACATTAAAATGTTTAAACCCGACTACCTTGTGTTAGTACCATTGGTTGCACAAACATTAATTGATGCTGTTTGGCGCAAAATCGAAGAGCAGGGAAAAGCTAAATCAGTCAAAAAAGCTATACTAATTAGTAGAGCACTTAAAGCTGTTGGTATTGACGTTAGACGCAAAATGTTTGCTAAAATTCTTGAAGGATTTGGTGGGAATGTCAGAGAAATCTTCGTGGGCGGAGCATTCGTTAACCCTACTATGGCGCAGCAATATTATGACTTTGGAATACAAATTCAAATTGGATATGGTATAACAGAGTGTTCACCACTGATAAGTGGAAATCTTTTCCATAAAAGAAATCGTCTTACCACCTGTGGCGTGGCAATTCCCGATATGGAAATCAAAATCTTTGAACCAAATGAGAATGGTGATGGTGAAATCATTGCTAAAGGCGAAAATGTTATGTTGGGATACTATAATAATCCTGAGGCAACAGCCGAAGTTATTAAAGATGGATGGTTCCATACTGGTGACCTCGGACACTTTGACAAACGTGGTGAAATTGTACTGACAGGACGTAAGAAAAACCTTATCGTACTCAATAATGGGAAAAATATTTACCCAGAGGAAATAGAATTGCTTATAACGCAAGGTTCACCGCTCGTTACTGAAGTGATTGTGTCGGCCCCTCATAATGATAAAAACCTCGAAGTAGCTATACAAGCTGAAATATTTGTACATAAAGATGTGCTCGAACAAAACCCTAATGCTTACGATACTATTCGTGCGGAAATTGAGACTCTAAATGAATCTCTACCGTATTTCAAAAGACTTTCGATGGTTAATTTTAGAAATAATGAGTTCCCTAAGACAACAACTAAGAAAATTAAACGTTACTAATATATATTAATCAGTATTTACACATTAAAACTAAAGACCAATGACTGTTATTTATGATAAAGTAGTCGCAATGATTGCCGCTGCACGCAAAATAGACCCCAAATCAATTTCTATGGATACCTCATTTCTATCAGACCTAAAAATGGACTCTATGAGTATTGTCCAATCTGTACTCGATATTGAAGATAAATATGATATAGAAATCCCCGAAAAACTGCTGTTTAAAATGAAAACTATCGGTGACCTTGTGGCTTTCCTAGAACGTAAAATTACACCAGAACAAATTGCTGCTATGGAGTAAGTTTTACTCTACCCACTTTATTCACTGCTATAAGCTGCTGAATCAAATATCATACCCCTCTTTTCAACTTGCATTTGTTGCTCGATTGAGAGGGGGTATTTTGTTTTAGGTGCTGTAGCCTCAGCTGTTTTCCGTATATGTCTAAATGTTAAATATTCCCGACAGGCCATTGAATCCAAACCTAAACAACTGGCAATTAACAATCAACCGTGACCAAACCCAAATCCGAAATTAGGGCATAGGCGAAGCTAAGAATATCGAAGTCAACCCAAACATAGTAGTGGTGTCAATAGCAGCCTTTTAGCCTGCGAGCCAAAGCCTCCCCGTGCGGAGGCTCGCTTACTGGTGCGAGAACCTCC
>CAMQUV010000093.1 GCA_947037995.1 uncultured Rikenellaceae bacterium | reverse complement strand
CGAACTCACCGAGGCTGCGGGCAACCTTGAACTGACCCCGGAATTTTTTAAAGCCGAAATCATCTCCGAACAAGAGATGGATGAAACATATCGCGAAGTGATGTCGATGCTCGAGAAAATGGAATTTAAAAATATGATGCGTAGCGAAGAGGATAAACTCGGAGGAATCGTTACCATTAACTCGGGGGCCGGTGGTACCGAAGCACTCGACTGGGCCGCAATGCTAACTCGTATGTACACCCGATGGGCTGAGCGTCAGGGGTTTAAAGTGACCATCCTCGACATTCAAGAAGGTGAGCCTGTTGGAATTAAATCGGCTGCTATCGAAATACAAGGGAATTATGCTTATGGTTTTCTACGCGCCGAAAATGGTGTGCATAGACTCGTGAGACCATCGCCGTTTAATGCCGGAAATAAAAGACAAACCACATTTGCTAGCGTATTTATTACGCCGGCAGTTGACGATACTATCGAAATAATTGTTAACCCAGCCGACGTGAAATGGGACACGTTCCGAAGCGGCGGCGCTGGTGGTCAGAACGTTAATAAGGTCGAAACGGGCGTTAGGCTCCGATATAATTATACCGACCCTGATACAAAATTGATTACCGAAATTATCATTGAAAACACTCAGTCACGCTCGCAACTTATGAATAAAGAGAATGCTATGCGGCTCCTTAAATCGAAGCTATATCAGCTCGAAATCGAGAGGCGTATGGCCATAAAAGCGCAGCTCGAGGGGACGAAAAAGAAGATAGAGTGGGGTAGCCAGATTCGAAGCTATGTGCTTGATGATAGGAGAGTTAAGGACCATCGAACCAACTTTCAGACCTCTGATTGCGATGCTGTGTTAGATGGTGATATTGATGGCTTTATCAAGTCATTCTTGATGGAAAACGAGTAGAAATATCTGCTCGTTTTTCTTTTTTTTATATATTTATATTGAGTTTTTAGAGGTCATTCTCGTCGAGAAATGATTCTATGTCTCGTCTATCTCTTTTTGTAGGTCTTCCGGCTCCTCTATCTCGCACGGCGAAAGATTCGAGCGCGGCTAGTTCGAGTTTTTTGAGTTCATCTGCTGGCGTTACATTGTCTATATATAGTGGCACTAGTTTGGCGCCTTGTCTATTTCCGATGAGTTCTTTTATTTTGTAGGAGTAGACGATGGGTGGTTTTTTGATTGATATAACGTTACCAACTGCTACGTCTCTGGATGGTTTGACTGTAACTCCGTCGACGAGTACTTTATTGTTTTTCACGGCATCAGCGGCATCGCTACGTGTTTTGAACAGTCTGACTGACCACAGGAATTTGTCTATTCTAATTGCCATTTTATATTTCGGTGTTTGTTGTTACGGGTTCTTTTTTGGCTTTGACATTCACTGTATTCATTGCTTTATCGACGCCCATAGTGATGAATGCTGTGACTGCATCGGCAGCTTTTTTGATTATTGGGGGAAGTTCGGCGGTTTCATTTTCGTCCCATTCTCCGAGCACGTAGTCTGCTTGGAATCCACGTGCAAAGTTGCCTCCGATACCGAAACGGAGTCGCGCATAGTTTTGGTGAGTAAGGATTTCGTTGATATGTTTTAGTCCGTTATGCCCAGCATCGGAGCCATTTTTGCGCATACGCAGAGTTCCGAAGGGGAGTGCGATATCATCGACCAGTACAATTATTTGTGATTCATCGAGTTGGAGTTGTTTCATCCAGTATCTGACTGCGTTACCCGACAGGTTCATATATGTAGAGGGTTTCAGCAGTGTAATGCTTCGGCCTTTAATTTTTATTTGTGTAACGTCTCCATATCTTTCGGTATTGAGTTTTGCGTTAGCGTTGAGGGCTATATGGTCAATAATTTTGAATCCTATATTGTGGCGTGTATTTTTATATTCTGCGCCAACATTTCCGAGTCCAATTACGAGGTATTTCATTTCGCGTTATTTTGGTTATTTGTTTTTGGTTGTGGTTTTACAAATATAGTTAAAAAAAGCCCACATCCTGAGGGGAGTGGGCTTTTTTTGTAATGATTGGGGTTTATTCTTAGTTTGCTTTGGCAGCTGCAGCAGCAGCACCACGAGCGGCACGAGTCATACGTACTGCACAAACGGCAGTAGTAGCCGGTGTAAGAATTGTTAGGTTTTCGATATTAAGGTCGCTAACGAAGATAGATTTTCCAAGGTCAAGGTTAGTGACGTCAACATCGATGACATCTGGAAGGTTTTCTTCGGTTGCTTGCACTCTAAGTTTACGTTTAGCAAGGAAAAGTTTTCCTCCTTTTTTCACGCCTTCGGCGTTGCCAGAAGTTTGAACTGGGATGTCCATTGCGACTGGTTTTCCAGGGATTACGCGAAAGAAGTCAATGTGAAGAGGCTCGTCGTTAACTGGGTGGAATTGCACTTCGCGCATAACTGCTACTTCTTTGTGTCCTTCGATATCAAATTCGATGATATACGATTGTGGGGTATAGATAAGAGCTTTAAGGTCTGATTTGTTGACAGAGAAGTGAACAGTTTCGCTACCTCCGTAGACGATGCAAGGGACAGCGCCCGCGCGACGGATAAGAGATGTTGCTTTTTTGCCAATGTCAGTACGTTTTGTGGCTTTGATTTCTAGGTGTTGCATTTTTTTTGTTTTGAATTGGTGCTACTCAGTGCGGCACTATTGCCGCCCCCCATTACACCGTTTTTTTAATGTGGGGGCAAAGATAAGAAAAAATTATCTCTTCCGCAAAAATAACCATAGTAGGATTGCGCAAAATGTTGATAGGGCGAGGATTATCCACCAAACGAAGCTCGGGATGTAGGGCGTGTGCTTCTCGGTCGAGATTGTTTTGTAGATGGTGGTGGTGTCGCGTACAATTCGCTCGCGCTCAATAACTTGTGTGCGCCAACGAGTCTTTATCTCGACTTTGCCGAGGCTGTCGATAAGTAGTTGGTTCGAGGCGTTTTTGCTCTGTAAATGTTGGATTTGGGATAGGACGACCCTGTTGTTGCTGTCGCATTTGAAGAACGCGAGTAATGTAGTGCTGTCGGGCACGGTGCGCACCAGGGTGTCGATGATGGTGGTTGTGTTTAGGTGGTTTTTTTCGAACGAACGGTAGATTTTGCGTGTGCAACTGCTCGAAAGTAAAATAAAAATCAGTATCGCTAGGGCGATTATTAGATGGAAGGGTGTATGTTTATTGTTTGCCATTGTTGGGTGATGGGGTTAAAAAGTTAGATACGCTGCAGGATTTTGCCACTGCCCGTCGGTATAGTCATCGCCTATCCATTGCCCACCCGTTTTTAGCGAAAAGTGTAGGTGGGCGCCGGTTGTGGCGGCACCCGTATTGCCCGATAGCGCTATTCTTTGACCCTGTTTAATTGTGGTGTTGGGCTCGACGAGCATTTTTTGCAGGTGACAGAATCCCAGACGGATTTCGTTGTCCGAATCTTTTAGGATTATGGTTTTACCGCCTTTGGCGTGGAAGTAGGTCGCTACGACTTCGCCGTTAATCGGGCTGTAAATTGGGGTGCCGATGGGTGCGGCGATGTCTATGCCGTTGTGAACCCGCCAAGTTGACGGGGTGAGTGGGTCGCGGCGTGTTCCGAAGGGGGAGCTAATTATGCCTTTTATTGTCTGTTTTTTCATTTGTGTTTTGGTTGTAGGTTGTTAAAAGTGTTGTTGGGGTGAGGTCGAGGCGGAGTTTAATATTTCTCGCGTTTATGGGTTGCCTCGGCCGCAATAAGGTTTATTTCGAGCTCTTGGGTTTGCCTGATAAGTAGTAGGATTTGCTCGCGGTTTTGGTTTATTATCTCTTGCATTTTATCAATTTCGCGATAAGCATCCGAGAGTTGTGTCTTGAGGAAAGCCACGCTTTGTTGTTCTATACTTATTGTGTCCTGTCGGTTGCCAGTCTCTTTGGCCACTACCTCTGCGATTTGTGAGCGACGTTTGACTTTGTAGAATACTAGGGTTGCGATGAGTCCCGAGCTGAGTATGAAATTTAAGATTAATGATATTATTTCCATTGTTATTTGTTATTATTTTTGGGTGCCCGAACTCTAAAAATAGTGGCGAGGTGAGCCTTTGAAGCTGCCAAACATTGATTCGTTGCGTTCGACATAGCGAACCGCCCTGCTCATTATGGTGTTGGCGTCAGCTAGGGCGCGAATTTGGAGTTGGTGTATCTGTTTAGGTGGAGCTGTGGCGTAGGCCTGTTTTTTGTCGGTAGTGGAGGTGGCGAAGTCATCGGTAGTTTTTTGGGTCTCATCGTGATTGAGTATCTGTTGTTCGTTCTTGGTGTAACCGCCGGGGGTCTCATTAGTGCCGTAGCCACCTATCGTGTAGGTATTGTTGCCTAGTCTGTCTTGTACGCGAGTCGAGATGTTGTCTTCGGATTTGTCCGTTTGGTCTGTGTGGCCTGAGAATACTAGGCATCCGTTGTCGCCTATTTGGATTTGAATCTCGTCTATGAGTAGGTAGCGGACATAGTGTGCTAAGGCGGGTTTTATATAGATGTCTGTAAAATCTCTGAATTCGCCATTACATATTTTGTCGTAGAGTTCGTAGCCTAGTCTTGGAGCGATGTAGCGTTCTTGTGCTATGTGTATGCGGCATAAATTTATACTTGACGATGTTACAAGCTCGCGCCTTGAAAAGGCGTAGGAGATTACTTCGTTGGTGGTGATTAGTTGCATTTGTTTTGAAATGTTAGATGTTTTTGATTAATTGATTTTGGTGCGGGTCGCTCGGGTCGTAGGGTAGGCCGTCGATTTGGCGCAGTTCCCATACATACATATAAGGCTCGGTCTCCTTAAACGGCGGCGTGTTAATGAATTCGAGCGATGAGCAGTCGAGTTTGCAAATGTCTTCCAATAGGCCTGCAATGGGTTCGAGAATTTCTTGTTGTTCGACCTTAATGATTGAGCCTAGTGCCAACTTGTATTCATATTTAACCCTCTCGGCCGAAAAGCCCGAGCTATAGTCGATACCACTGAGTGTTCGAAACCACGAGTGCGCCACGATAATGTCGCCTGCCGATTGTTGGTGTAGCTTTTGCCAATCGCCATCGGTAGAGTTGTTGATAGGAACAAATTTTGTGCTATCGCCCTCGATACCATTCTTAACCATAAACATTACTTGACCCGGTTGGCCTGCGAATTTCTTTTCGGCAACATTGGCTATCTCGGCCGCCTCGTCGGGCGAATCTACTGACCCATCGAGAACCATAACTCCTGATGGCTGAAAAGCATTAGCAAGCCTAGTTACGTTCCATTGGTCGGTCTTATTGGCGATATTTATGGCGTTGAGAGCGGCAATGTATTTTGGGATGCCGTAGTGGTTGAACATCGGTTCGTAGTCCTT
>CAMQUV010000092.1 GCA_947037995.1 uncultured Rikenellaceae bacterium | reverse complement strand
CCTCGAAAATTCACCGGCGGCGGGGGGAATCCGCCGCTGATGGTTAATTGCCAATTGTTTAATTTTCGTTTCTTTTGTGTGGATTTTGATTTCGAGAGCCGAGGTGGAGACCTCCGACAGGCAATCTTCAAGTGGCGTTGCCACCAGTCTAGCCGTGGGGGTGTGCGCTGGCTTCCAGGCTTCGCCTATGCCATTACAAATTACAACGGCTAATGAGTCAAATCCCGATAATGCAACTGGTCGTATTAATTTAGGGATTATAAATATCGATATGTCTAAACGCCAGAATTTCATTAACCATAATCAGCATTTCGCTCGCAGGTTTAAACGAGGGGTCAATTGTAAGTGCATATTTAAACGCATTAATCGCATTCCCAAAATCGCCATTAGCATAAAAATCACGTCCTATATTATAGAACGACTCGGCAGAATGTTCGCCATACAATTTATTAGAGAGTATATAATCACACACCCCTTTAGGCATTTTACTATAATCTAGTGTCTCGCGCAATTGAGTCGAAGAGACATCAATAAGGTTCAGTCCGTTAAATATTGCGCTATGCTGCGCCCCATCAGCGCCGCGAGGATAGACTACAAATTCGACCAACTGTTTCAGCTCATCAATACGATGCCACAAATCCAGTTGCAACGCAACATCAGAGCCACACAGAATGAAAAATTCGTCATTAGGAAAGCTTGTTTGTAGCTTTATGATGGTATTAATTGTGTACGAAGGCCTAGGCATATCGTTTTCAATTTGGCAGACATTAACGTGCGGAATATTTTGCGTAGCAATTTGCGCCATCTTGACTCTATGTTCAAACGGCTCGAGTTGCTCGGGGTTTTTGAGTGGGTTTTGCGGCGAAACAACAAGCCACGTTTGTTCAGCAGCACCAGCATTAACGGCAGCTTGTGCAATTTGCAGGTGTGCAGTATGAATTGGGTTAAATGAGCCAAAGAGTAGTGCTATTTTCATCGAGTATTTATCTGTATATTGTGATTAACTTTTAATAAAATCGCCAACAATTTTCTCAGCCTCAAGGAGCGCAATGTCGAGATTGTCGTTAACGATTATAACATCATATTTATCGGCATAAGTAAGTTCTACTTTGGCTTTTGCCACACGTTTCTGTATTGCTTCTTGGGTGTCTGTATTTCGATTTTGGAGTCTATTTTCGAGTTCAACAATACTTGGCGGCATTATAAACAGCGACAAGGCCGCCAGGTCGAGTTTATGTTTAAGATTAAGTCCCCCAACGACGTCAACATCAAATACGACAATATTGCCTTTGTCCCAAATGCGTTTTATTTCGGTATTGAGCGTACCATACGACGTCCCCTCATAGACTTCTTCACACTCAATAAAGTCCCCATTAGCGACGTGGTTTTTAAATTCGTCATTAGAGAGAAAGTAGTAGTCTTTGCCATCAATTTCCTCGCCGCGCGGTTTTCTGGATGTAGCCGAGATAGAGAATTCCAGTTGCGGAAATTTTGTAAGAAGGTGCGCAATAATCGTAGATTTTCCGCTTCCCGAGGGTGCGGAGAAGATGAGTGCTTTTCCCATTTGGGTTATAGTATATTAAGTAGTTGTTCTTTTATTTTTTCGAGTTCATTTTTCATTTGGACAACGATTTTCTGCATTTCAACGTGGTTCGCTTTCGAGCCAGTTGTATTAATTTCTCGTCCAATCTCCTGCGTAATAAACCCCAGTTTGCGTCCGGCTTCGTCGCCTAGTGCCGCCTCTCTAAAGTAGTCAAGGTGTTGTTTGAGCCTTACTTTTTCTTCAGTTATATCCAGTTTCTCTAGGTAGTAAATCATCTCTTGCTCAAATCTGTTTGAGTCAACGTTCACATCGCGCAGTTTGCTTAGGTTCTCTTGAATACGGTTTTTCACGGTCTCAATTCTGACTTGCTCGTACTGTGGTATTAATTGTGAAAGCTCTTCGATGTTGCCAATACGTGTTAACAGGTCACTAATAAGTATAGCTCCTTCGTCAATACGGAATGTGTCAAATTGTTTCAGCGCCTCTTCGATACATTCAAAAAGCATCGTCCATTCTTGCTCTTCGACTTTAATCGCAGGGCTCTCCATAACATCTGGCATACGTAACACAGCGCCTAGGATATGTTCATCTTTGGGATTTCTGCCAGATTCAATAAGCAGTCCTTCTATTTCAGCGACATACTTTTTAAATAGGTCTTGGTTGATACTATTTTGCGATTCGCAGGCAATATTTTGGAATGATATGCTGATATCTAATTTCCCTCTCGACACTCTCGGAGCAATCATAGTACGAATTTGCGACTCTTTTTCGCGGTATATACCAGCGAGTCTAAGGTTTGTATCGAGCGCTTTAGAGTTAAGGCTACGGAGTTCGACGGTAATTTTTCTTTGTGAGTTGGAGCGTTCAGCGCGTCCAAATCCAGTCATTGATTTAATCATTATATATGTATTAGTTTTTTTGTATTTATACAGTTTAGTTTTACAGTAGTGCGAGCGTATCCCCCATAGCTTTGCCCAGTTCTATCAGTGCAAGCTCTATTTTCCATTCACTCCTAGGCGTATTCATATAATTCGACACTGCACGAAGTTGCATCGAGTCAATATCGTGTGCATCGCACAGTGCAAATACAGCTGCCCCCTCCATACTTTCAACGTCAAATTCGCCATACAGTTCTCCGCAAGCGAGTGACACAGTAGCCCCTGATGCTTTAAGATATGGCAGCATCAATTTGTTTTTGGCGGTGTATATCTCGTTAATAAATGGCACAAATACACCTTCACGCATAACCCCAAACGGCGCTTCTACGTCAGTGACCACTTGCACCACAGCACCGATAGGTACATTGTGATTAATCGCTCCGCAGATACCAGTATCTATAATAAGGTCGGGCTTTTCTTCGTCAATAACTCGCGAGAGCACTCTCGAAGTTCCGGTCATACCCATACCCGTAGTAATCCCCTTAACAACGCATCCCGTGGGGGCTTTGGCGAATGATGGGATGACTGCGTCGAGCTCTTCTTTCATAGCGCAGACGACTAATATTTTTTTATATACTGACATTTTGACAGGTTTTGACAGGTTTTTGACACGTTCCACCCTTTGGCATAGTACTTGTGAGTAGAATTAGCAAAAATAGTAATAAAATTAACTAATAACAAAATAATACAAACAACTATGAGCAAAATTATTGGAATTGACTTAGGAACCACCAACTCGTGTGTTTCAGTTATGGAAGGTAACGAACCAATCGTTATCACTAACTCAGAAGGGCACCGCACTACCCCTTCAATCATCGGATTTACAAAAGAAGGTGAAAGAAAAGTAGGCGAACCAGCTAAACGCCAAGCTATTACTAACCCAACAAACACCGTTTACTCTATCAAACGTTTTATGGGCGAAACATTTAGCCAAATCGAAAGCGAAATACCAAAAGTACCATACAGCGTCATCAAAGGTGACAACAACACTCCACGTGTTGACATCAACGGTACAAAATACTCTCCACAAGAAATCTCGGCTATGACCCTTCAAAAAATGAAGCAAACTGCCGAAGAATATCTTGGAACTACTGTTACAGAAGCGGTTATCACCGTGCCAGCATACTTTAGCGACTCACAAAGACAAGCTACCAAAGAAGCAGGCGAAATCGCCGGACTAAAAGTACGACGCATTATCAACGAACCTACCGCTGCAGCACTTGCATACGGACTCGACAAACAAAACAAAGACGAGAAAATCGCCGTGTTTGACCTTGGTGGTGGTACCTTCGATATCTCTATCCTCGAACTTGGTGACGGAGTATTCGAAGTGAAATCAACTAACGGTGATACTCACCTGGGTGGTGATGATTTTGACCAAGTACTTATCGATTTCCTTGCTGACCAATTCAAAAAAGACCATAACGTTGACCTTCGCAAAGACCCAATGGCACTACAACGCCTGAAAGAAGCTGCGGAAAAAGCGAAAATTGAACTGTCAACTTCGACACAAACCGAAATCAATCTTCCATACATTATGCCTATCGACGGGATACCACAACACCTTGTGGTTAGCCTATCGAGAGCCAAATTCGAACAACTTGCCGATACACTTATTCGCAAAACTATCGAGCCTTGCAAACAAGCTCTTAAAGATGCTGGACTACAAGCCTCTGATATCGATGAAGTCATCCTAGTTGGTGGGTCAACTCGTATCCCTGCTATTCAAAAAATAGTAGAAGATTTCTTTGGCAAAACACCACACAAAGGTGTTAATCCTGACGAAGTTGTCGCTATCGGCGCAGCTATACAAGGAGGAGTCCTTACGGGCGAAGTTAAAGATGTACTACTACTTGATGTTACACCACTTTCACTTGGTATCGAAACAATGGGAGGCGTAATGACAAAACTTATTGAGTCTAATACGACTATACCTACACGTAAATCGGAAACTTTCTCTACTGCCTCTGACAACCAACCGTCAGTACAAATACACATACTTCAAGGAGAAAGACCTATGGCAACGCAAAATAAATCAATCGGAATGTTCAACCTTGACGGAATACCTGCTGCACAACGTGGCGTACCGCAAATCGAAGTTACTTTTGATATAGATGCTAACGGAATCCTTAGCGTGTCGGCCAAAGATAAAGCTACGGGCAAAGAACAATCTATCAAAATCGAGGCAAGCTCAGGACTCTCTGATGCGGAAATCGAACGTATGAGAAACGAAGCTAAAGCTAACGAAGATGCTGATAAAGCAGAACGCGAAAAAGTTGATAAAACTAATGCTGCAGATTCACTAATTTTCAGCTCGGAGAAACAGCTTAAAGAGTATGGCGACAAAATTCCTGCTGAGAAAAAAGGAGTTATCGAAACAGCGCTTGAAGCACTCAAAGAGGCACATAAAAATGGCGATGTTGAGCAAATGGCAAAACAGACTGAAATCCTTAACGCAGCTTGGCAAGATGCTTCGCAAGAAATGTATCAAAACCAAGGTGACCAAAACGGACAAGCCGGAACTCCAAACCAAGGTGGCGCGGCAGATGCTAACGCTGGCCAAGAACCAACTGATGTGGAATTTGAAGAAGTGAAATAATCACTGCTGATAAATTTTATATTTACACACTAAAAGCCCTACTAACATTAAATGTTGGTAGGGCTTTTTTTGGATGCATTACCTACCTACCTACCTACCTACCTACCTACCTACCTACCTACCTACCTACCGTACGAATAAACGATTGGCATAGGCGAACGAAGCCTGTGGAGGTACTCGCACCAGGAAGCGAGCCTCCACTTCGGGAGGCTTCGGCTCGCAGGCTGATAGCTGCCGAAATAACCAACTAACTCAACAACAAACTGGCATAGGCGAAGCTAAGAATATCGAAGGCCTCCCCTAGCCGGAGATGTTCT
>CAMQUV010000091.1 GCA_947037995.1 uncultured Rikenellaceae bacterium | reverse complement strand
ACACTATAGCCTACACTCTTTCCCTACACGACGCTCTTCCGATCTAAAACATCGAGCAGAACATTGCGGGCACGCTCAGTATGGGTGATTATAGTGTTGCTCTGAGGGGTTATGCCGATAGAATCGACGTGCTGAATAACGGCACGCTGCGAATAGTTGACTATAAAAGTGGCGGCTCGGATAGGAATTTCGAGGACATAGAGAGCCTTTTCAACACCGATACAACCACACAGGCGCGTTCGTTCAAACGCAATATAGCAGCCTTACAGACAATGATTTACGCACTCATAATACTGCAAATGACTGGCAACGAACAGGTTGCACCATCAGTTTATGCTATGAGGGACATCGGACGGGACGATTTCTCGCCCTATTTCAATTCCAAGTCTAAGGGGCAAATTCTCGAGAAGCTCGAAGACGATGACATAGCCCAGCTAGAATCAAATCTGCGCGATATGTTCAACTTAATATTTGACGTTGCGATACCTTTCGAGCAGTGCGCTACCGCCGATGCCTGCGACCGCTGCGATTATAAAGAGCTGTGTAACAGAGTATAACCAAAATTGTGACGAAAAAAATAAACTAGAAATAAACTTAAAAAATATACTATAATAATGATGACCACCTCTTTTTACAAAGAAAACTTCGTCGCTGTATGCGAAAAATCTAACCGTATCGCGCTAATTGCGCACACCAATCCTGATGGGGATGCAATAGGCTCGTCGTTGGGACTACTGAGATTCCTTCGAAACCAATATCCCGATAAGATGATTCGCTCGTTTGTGCCGAACTATCCGCCTAATTCGCTGAAATTCATTGACCAGAAACGTGATGTCGAAATTTATATTAACCAGATAGGTGAAACAAATGCGTTTATCGCCGCTGCTGATATGTTGATATTCTTGGACTTCAACCAAATCCATAGGCTCGACTCGCTTTCCGATGCGATTAATATGAATATGCACGCCACAAAAGTGCTTATTGACCACCATATCGACCCACCCGAAAAATTCGATATTACCCACCACAACACCGAGAGCTCATCGACAGCGCTCCTCGTCTATACGCTTATCGAACAAGTCGCTGGCGTTGAGGCGATTACCAAAGAGATAGCCGAACCACTATATCTTGGAATGATGACCGACACTGGATGTTTTAGCTTCTCGCACCTATCGGGGCAACTCTTTCACGCTATCGCAACGCTGATAGACGCAGGGGTCGACCCAGTGGCGATTAACAGGGCAGTTTATAGCACACAGCGCGAATCTAGGGTCAGGCTACACAGCTACCTGATTAGTGAGAATATGAAAATTATTGCTAACAAAGGGGCGGCAATTATCACATTGACGCAAGAGGAGAAGGACCGATTTGATTTCCAGACGGGCGACTCGGAGGGGGTTGTGAATATCCCGCTGGGTATCCAGGGCATAGTTTTCTCGGCCATATTGATTGAGAATAAAGATGGTTCGATAAAACTTTCACTTCGTAGTCAAGATGTTATAGATGTCAACGAGCTATCCAACATTCATTTCAATGGCGGAGGACACAAGAACGCCGCTGGCGGCAAGCTCAATACGACTATGGATGAGGCAGTTAAGGTAGTTGAGGAAGTTATTCAATCTTTTAAATAGGGAGTAGTATAATAATGAGTTATATTGAAATTTTCACACGGCTAACACGTCAGATGAACGGAGCGGTGAGTCAGACTATGCGCGAGCTTGGCGAGGGTGCAGAGTTGTCGGGGCAGCCCAAGATGTGTTATAAAATGAACTACGGGGTAAGCCTTCCCACTATTAAAGCCATTGCGCAGGAGTACTATCCTAATCACGCTCTAGCGCAGGATTTATGGCGTCAAGAGGTTCGTGAAATGCAGCTTGCGGCGGTCTATATCGACGAGCCCGAGCAGCTCACTATGGAGCAGGTTGAAAAACACAGCCAAAAGTGGGAACACGTTGAAATTGGTCAGGTGGCGGCAATGAATTTGCTCCACAAATCTCCTATTGCTCTTCAGATTGCAAAAAAATGGTTTGGCACCCAAAATCCCGTACACCATATAGCGGCCTGTCATATTATTGGAAAGATAGCATCTTCGAGCGAAACTACTGACTTGCAAACGTTTATAACCCCCGCTGCCAATGCCTACGCAATGCGCGAGGTGTATAAATATCACATTGGATTGAGGTCAGAAATTGAGAGTATAGCCGATGAAATCACTGACCTAAGGTGGCAAATAGAAGATATTATGTAATTATTTTCGTATTGCAATTAAACCTTTGGTGGTTTTGTGCGTCAAAGAGTTCGAAAACAAAACAGAAAAAATCTATCTATCCTTGTAACCTTAAAATAATTTATGAAATCATTTAAATTCTTAATTCTAGCGCTGTCCACATTATTAATTTTCACTAACTATCAGTCATCGGCACAGAGTAGAGTCTCCATCACAGGTCGCATTGTCAATAAGGCAGATGCAACGGAGTCGCTAATCGGCGCAATCATAAAGCTAAACCCGGCAGACACTCTGGGGCTAAAAAAGCCAGGGCGCGTAGTTGCGTCAGATTTTGACGGTGGATTTAGTTTCGTCTCTACGGTTAAGGACAACAAGATTGAGATATCATATCTTGGTTTCAAAAAAATGACAATTGATGTCCCTACGGGCAAGAGCAAGGTTGATTTGGGAAATATTCGAATGAGTGAGGCGGCTGTAACATACAATGAGGCGAGGGTAACAGCGCGTTCACAGATAGGTACGCTCAAGGGCGATACTACACAATTTAATGCGGCAGCGTTCAAGACTAACCCTGATGCAAGCTCGGAAGATTTATTAAAGAAGATGCCTGGGGTCTCTGTAGGGACTGATGGCAAGCTCGAGGCGCAGGGTGAGTCGATAGGTAAAGTTTATGTAAATGGTAAGGAATATTTTGGTGATGACCCGGCATTGGCGCTAAAAAATATGCCAAGTGACGCGGTTGAGAGCATTCAAATCTATGATGATAAAACGGACGATGCTAAGTTTTCGGGCTACGATGATGGCACTAGGGTAAAAACTGTAAACATTGTTACGAAGAAGAACGTTATAAATTCTATTTTCGGTAAAATGTACGCTGGTTATGGCACTGACAATAGCTACACAGCGGGTGTGGGGGCGAATATTATGCGTGAGAATCATAGGCTGACTATTGTCGGACAGTCTAATAATATTAACAATCAGGGATTTACTATGAGTGACATCTCGAGTTCAAGTAGTATGAGAAGTCGTGGTGGAGCGGGTAATATTGGAACATTCACTACGCCATCTACGGGGGGGATTATGAATACAAACAATATTGGAATCACGTATAGTGGTGAGGTTGAGAAAAAGCTCAAGATGAGTGGAAACTATTTCTACAACAATGTTCAGGCGGATAACGACAAGGTTTTGACTCAAGATTATTTGAATATCGATAGATATTACGACCAGATTTCGAGCTCCGACGGAACACAGGGCGACCATAGATTTAATGGACGTATCGAGTGGACACCAACCGAAAAAGATAGGATTGTATTTTCGCCCTACGTTAACGTTATGACCAATTATGGGTCGAGTGTAAATAAGGCGGAGACTTTTGACTCATTCGGGGGAACTATTACGAATATGGCTAACAATAATTACTCTACCACTCTAAATTCTTATACATTGTCATCTCACTTGTGGTACACTAGAAAGCTCAATAAGCCAGGCAGAACAATCACAGTAGGAGGATATGTCTCGGGCAATGATAATAGTGGCGATAGAACGCAGTACTCGCTCTATGGCTCGGCACCGCTCACGGGAAGCCTTGCGCTCGATACTAATACGATTAACCAAATCGGGACTCTCAATGACTCGGGCATAAGAATTATGGGGGCAATTAATTATAACGAGCCTATCTCTAAACGTTCATCGCTAAACGTTGGTTATCGAATCAATTATGATAATTCATCGTCAAATCGCCTAGGTCTGAACTACGACCAAGCGTTGCAGGATTTCGCGCTCCTTGACACTGCCACGACCTCTAAGTATCAACGTAACTACACTACCCATACTGGTACGCTGGGGTATAGTTATAACATCGCTAAGAAGCTACGCCTCTCGGCCAATGTGCGATTCCAGCACGCCCAGCAAAATAGCCTGCAAAATTTCCCGGTGATAGACAATCCCGACGACTCCTTTGAGTTTAATGCAATTCTGCCTAGAATATATCTCAAATATACCCCATCCAAAATGCATTCCCTTAACCTGCAGTACTATACAACATCAAATTTTCCTTCAGTCAACCAACTGCAAGAGGTTTGGGATGTTAGTAATGTCTTACAAGTTAGCACAGGTAACCCACTCCTCAATCAAAGTTATAATCATAAACTACGACTGCAATACAACTATAATAACCCAGAGAAGAACATTAATTTTTATCTGGGCGTAAACGCTACTACAGCTTCGAATTACATAGCTAACCACCGTTATTTCCTCGAGGCACCTCTGGATATAAATGGTACGATTATCCCCGTTGGAGCGCAGGTAACAAAACCTGTGAATCTTGATGGATATTACAATGCGGGAATGTTTACCCATTTTAGTACAGGAATCAATCCTATTAAGAGTAATTTATCTGTTATGGCATATTATAGATATACACATACCCCTTCTATTGAGAATAATATAGAGTACACTTCGATGTCAAACACGGTTGGTGGTAGAGTACAGCTGACAAGTAATATTTCGGAGAAAGTTGATTTCACGGTTGGCTATAGCCCTTCGGTATCGTTGTCTCACTCGTCTACGGGAACATTTGACCGATACGAACGTCACAATCTTTCTGCTAACTTCACAATTTATCTTTGGAAAGGTTTTTATGTGGAGGCAAACGGCACGTGGCACAACACGTTTGGAACACAAGAGAGTTACACACAGCATTATGGGTCACTCAACGCATCTATAGCACAGAAGTTTTACAAAAACCAGTTTGAAATTAAGCTTTCGGCTTATGACATATTGGATGCTAATCAGAGTATGTGGCAATCCACTACTGATACATATACTCAGACAGTTAATTCTAATGTACTACAACAATATTTTATGGCTTCGTTGATGTGGAAATTCGATACACGTAAGTCCGGGAAATCTATTGCTCCCAAATCCTCTACACTTGTAGACACACCTCCTCCAGGCTCACCGCCACAACGAGGTGGGGGTGGACATAAACGTTCAATGAACGCACCAGAAGCGTAACATCACTCGAGTTCTTCCACCGCCGGTGGCAACGCCACACGAAATTCGCATATCGGCATTCCATAACTAATAGCATAGGCGAAGCTAAGAATGTCTAAGGCCTCCCCAAAAAACTCGTGTGCTGTTAGCACCCGGAGATGTTCTATACTTGAATATAGAACAAACCCCGACAGGCCTTAGAAGCCAAAACTAAAACAAAATACGGGCTCTGAATCCAAAACAAAAAGAGCAAACACAACCAACCAA
>CAMQUV010000090.1 GCA_947037995.1 uncultured Rikenellaceae bacterium | reverse complement strand
CTACGCAAGAGGATTTCAATAAGCACATAGGATACGAAATAAGCTCTTTTACAAACCCAGCCAACGACAGTTTCGTGGGGGTCGTAGAGAATGAAAACTCAAATCCTACTCTTTTATTTATAAACTAATCATTTTATTTCTGCCTTACATTTTAATTACTCACACCCACTAAAACTGTATGGGTAAACTAGACTGCACTAAAGTATCCAAATAAATTACTGAATTTTAATACTGTGCAAACAGTACATTTAACTAACTTTAAATAAATATCTCATGAAAATTTTAACACTAGCACTGCTTGCCATAATGCTTTTTGGCTGCACAAGCAGCACTCAAAGCGAATCTACTGTCCAGTCCATAAACATTACATCATCTGACGAAGTAAAAGACGCGCAATTCTCTGATTACTACGAACGGTATAAGTTTGTGCCGCTCGAAACGACCGAACAATCATTTATTGGAACAATAGATAAGTTGGAGATAACTAATGATAATATATATATTCTTACCAGTAATACCCTCAAAATCTTTGATGCTAACGGGAAATTCCTGAACTCCATAGACAAAAAAGGGCGAGCAAATAATGAATATCTATACTTAGGTGATTTTATTGTAGATGAAGATGCTGGCAATGTAACACTTATTGACCCGCACTCGGCTAAGGCATTACAATACAACCTTGATGGTGAGTTTATTGAAAGTGTGAAATTGCTGCGTGGTGCCACATATCAAGTTAGTGAAACGGGCAACTATCTAATTTCACAACGTACTGGATTTGCAGATGGAAAGTCTGTTAGTTATATGTATTCAGTGGCAGACACATCGGGTAATGAAATTATGCAATACCTTCCCCATAACAAACATTTAGCAGGCTATGGATTTCTATATGGTCAAGGCAAGTCAGATTTTATACGTGATGGTAAAGAGTTATTATTACTTCCCCCCTACTCGGATACTCTATACAAAATAGACCCTAAAGACGGAAGCCCGAAGCCATATATAGCTATCAGTATAAACAATACCGAAAGACCTCAGACTCAATGGAATCAAGCGCAAGCAGACAAATACCGTATGGACAGAGGCAGTTCAAAAATCCCTTCACCATTGTTTTCGGTATATATCAATGACGGATTAATTTTCGGGAAATATGTACTTGATTTAAAATTTTACTCTATTATAGTTGAAGATAATATCATTAAATATAACAGTAATGAAATGATTGTAGACAGCGATGGGCTACCTGTGTTTGCAGTTAGTTATACCGATAATTATAATTCGGGACTTGTAAGCTCCCTCTCGCCAATATCAATCTTAAATGACACGTCCGAGGCGACTGCTAAGTTGCGAACTGCACTCACCGAAGACTCAAATCCAGTGCTAGTTCTTTATAGAGCGAAGAGAGATAATTAATAAATCATTCACTCAATTTCAAATAATTTACTATCTTTATGGAAACTTAAAGAATTAGCCAATGAATAATTTGGTGAGCCGACAGGCAGTTTTCCGAGTGACGTCGCCACCCACACTTACAACAGCCAAATAGCTAAAACAGACCCAATGATGCTTGCAAACTGGGACAAAGTTGTATGCAGAGGAAGCGGAGATGCACATTGCCCATTTGGAGGAACTGTCCGTGTTGTAAAAGTATCCAAATAATTTACTAAATTTTAATACTGTGCAAACAGTACATTTAACTAACTTTAAATAAATATCTCATGAAAATTTTAACACTAGCACTGCTTGCCATAATGCTTTTTGGCTGCCAATCTACACCTGAAAATAACGTCGTAAAGGAAAAAAACCTTATAAGTAAAACATTAGAACACAAAGACATAGTTAATTGCGGTTTCCCATCAGCACTAACTCTACACGATGATATGATTGTAATTATGGATAATAGCAATTCGCCTATAGTTCAACTATTTAATCGTGAAGATGTTTCACTAATCAATAGCTTCGGCACTAAGGGTAGAGGTCCGAAAGAACTGCTCACACCCTCACAAATGAGAATTACCGATAATGACATTATTGAGTTGTTAGATTCTGATAATTGTAAACTGGTATATTATACTATCAAGGGTGAGCACATAAAAGATAGTTCGTTGATGACTAGCGGACATAAAATCGAAAAAACCCCATCAATTGGACGAATTTCAGATAACACATACTGGATTTCTAATTTGAAGACCGAATTTAATCTTGAAATCTACAATGATAATGCCGAAAAACTAAAGTCTCTGTTCAATATTCCAAATAGCAATGAGGATCCCTATATAAATCAAATGTCAATTGAATCTAATCCTGAAAATGGAATTATAGTAGGGGCAACGAAAATGGGTGATGTGCTGCAAATCTATAATACCAAAACCGACAAAAACTTTATACATATTGGCGAAGGAGGCATCCCTACCAGCTCTGACGAAGGACAAATAGAGGGATATTTAGATGTAAAAATTGGAGAGGATAAGGTGTACGCTCTATTTTCTGGTGTTACTTTTGCTGAGATTTTTGATAATGAGGAATTGCTAAATGGGGGTAAATATATTTACACTTTCTCTTTTGAGGGCAAACCACTGGAAAAATACACTTTAGATCGTCAGATAGTAGCATTTGAAATTGACCCGAGCGGCGATACAATAATCGGTTATGACTCAAACCAAGAGAATCCAATATGCGAATTTAAATTGTAAAAAGCCGGCCGCTCACTAACCCAAAGATAAGCGATATGTTTTTCAAACTGTTTCACGAAAACAGCGAAATAGAACATACACACAACTAATTGTTGTTGTATCATATAATCAAAATAATTTACAATCTTTATAAAAACTTAAAGAATAAGCCAATGAGTAATTTAGTGTGCCGACAGGCAGTTTTTCGAGTGGCGTTGCCGCCCAACTCTTATAACAGCCAAACAACAGACCTCGACCCTATGATGCTTGAAAACATCGATGCGTTGGCAGTAGATTATGAAGTAACATTCCCAGGAGGATCTACTGGGAATTGCAGGGGTGCAGGCAATTGCTTTAATTTTGGTGGTATTGATATGCCAGGGAAATTATACATATAGTTCTATTAATTAACATTATGTCTGACATTATAAGTCAGACATAATAAATTCACTATGTTAAAATAATTATGAAAACACACTTCCATCTCACAATATTTGTCCTTCTATTTACCTCCTGTTCGAAAGAAACTGAAAATATTGACGATATATTCTCCAATCAAATAGATGCTGCAACAAGCCGTATGGAACATAAGCTCAATGACAGCTATGAGTATGGTAGAATGACAACAAATGCCGACTACCTTATAATCGAACCATACATGAAAGATGAATACTATATCCATCTTCATAATATAACTGATCCGAAAGATACATTTAATATGTTCAGAATAGGACGTGGTCCAAATGAAATTACCGGTATGGCAGATATTCACCCATACAAAAATGGTCTGTTCACGTACCCTCGTCAGTCAAGCAGCATATGGTTAAATGATAGCATATATAACATGTGTGACCAAAATATCACAAAAATTCAACACCCTACGAAATATATATCAACTCAAGGTCATGCAATGTTAAACGATTCCACAATAATAGCAAGAGGTCTGTTTAATGACATAGATAAGCAATTTGCAATACTCAATGATAAATTTGAAGTCATACAATATTTTGAGGAATTCCCTAAGACCGACGCTCCGTTTAGTAATAACGATCTCACTATGGGCTTTCAAGGAAATATCACGCCTCTTAACCCCTCTATGTTTATATTTACAGGTAGCAATGGTAGTATTCTTAAATTCTTTGAGTATAAAAATGGACAGATAAAGAAACTATGTGAATACATCTTTAGTATTCCTGAATTCAAATCGCTATCCCAAGGAGAGTTGACTATGGTCGGGCTAAGTAAAAACAATGTGGTAGGGTGCATAAGCGCATCATCTTCTAAGAAAGAATACTATGTCCTACATAGTAACGAAAAATATATTGACAATCCCGAGCTGGTGTCCAATTCGATTTACTGTTTCGGTTCTGAGGGCGAGCCTACTCGCAAAATCACACTCGATAGAGAAGTGCAACAAATCGCCTATTCTAAAAGATACAATAAACTATATGCCCTAGGTACGGAAAATGACCGACAATATTTTTATGAAATTACACTATAAAAGACAACGCACTATGAAAATAAAACTAATTCTATCCCTAGCAATTGCGCTATTTTCCTGTAGCTAATTTCCAACAATATTTTATAGTGTAAAATTGGTTATTGAACAAAAATAAAAAAAATGAAGCTAAACTATATATTTCTAAACTTAATAGGATTACTATCAATAGGATGTGCGAAGAGCAATCAAGATATTGATGAACTATTTACAAAAAAAAATACTGCAAAAACTTTACGTCTTGAATTGCAAATCGACGAGAGATTTTCACCTATAAGCATGTTTGCAACCGACAAATATCTTGTCGTAAAACCCTGGGGAAATGATGAATACCACATTAATCTATATGATATCGAAAATCCAGACAATAAATTTAATATATTCAGAGTGGGGCGTGGGCCTAATGAAATAACAGGGATGTTATCCGCCCAGCCATATAAAAATGGCCTATTCACATACCCATCGCAGAAAAGAAGCATTTGGATAAGCGATAGCTTATATGATGGTTGTGATTACAACACAAGAAAAAATAAACTACCTGACAATATCATCACATATCTTACTATAACACCACTTAACGACAGCACAAGTATTGCAACAGGACTTTTTAACGATAGTGATAAACAGTTTGCTTTATTAAATGAAAAACTTGAAGTTGCAAATTATTTTGAGGATTTCCCAGAAACTGAAACTAAATTCAATAATCATGATTTAGCAATGGGCTTTCAAGGTAAAATAGTTCCTAGCAGCAATAACAATTTCATTTACACATCAAATTTTGGAAGTATTATCAAATTCTTTAACTACAGTGATTCTAAAGTTACAAAACTGAAAGAATATTTATTTTCCATCCCTAAATTCAAATCTTTTTCAACTGATATAATGACAGGTGTACGGCAATATGGCGAAAACCTTAAAGGTAATTTAAGCGTTACATCTTCTGATAATGAATATTTCATGCTTTATAGCAATGAAATATTAAAATCTGCAAACCAAGGAAGCAATACTATATATTGCTTCAATCCAGCTGGAGAACCAACGCGAAAAATTACGTTAGATAGAGAGGTTGAGTTTCTAGCATACTCTAAAAAGTTCAATAAACTTTACGCACTAGGTAATGAAAATGACAAACCATATTTTTACGAAATTATACTATAAAACCAAATAATTATGAAAACAAAACTAATTCTAGCCCTAACAATAGCGCTATTTTCCTTTACGCAAGCCTTTTCGCAGGAACACAATAGAGGTAAACTATCTGAACTAGCCGTAAAAGGCGACACTGTGACTATGAGCTATTTTCCTGTAGCTAATTTCCAACAATACATGATGTC